>DASZMW010000326.1:0-5933 GCA_035551735.1 Humibacter sp.
CGGTGGCCATGCCGCCGACGACGCCCACCGGCGCGATCGCCTAGCGCGGGCAGGGGCATCCGATGCAGCTACTGGGCCCGGCGCAGATCAGAGATCTCGCCGACCTCCTCGACGTCACACCGACGAAGAAGCTCGGGCAGAACTTCGTGATCGACGCCAACACGGTGCGACGCATCGTGCGCGTCGGCGGGGTCGAGGCCGGCGACGTCGTTCTCGAGGTCGGACCGGGTCTCGGGTCGCTCACGCTCGGGCTCTTGGAGACGGGCGCCTCGGTCGTCGCCGTCGAGATCGACGGGAGGCTGGCTGCACAGTTGCCGATCACGGTGGCCGAACTCGCGCCCGAGGCGTCGTCTGAGCTGACGGTGCTGCACCAGGATGCCCTGAAAGTGACCGATCTGCCCGCCGCGCCGAACCGTCTCGTGGCGAACCTGCCGTACAACGTCTCGGTGCCCGTGCTGCTGCACCTGCTGCAGACCGTGCCGACGTTGGCTGCCGGCGTCGTGATGGTGCAGGCGGAGGTGGGCCAGCGGCTCGCCGCCGAGCCTGGCTCGAAGGTGTACGGCGGCCCCAGCGTGAAGGCGGCCTGGTACGGATCGTGGCGCACGGCCGGGCAGGTGTCGCGACAGGTCTTCTGGCCGGTGCCCAACGTCGACTCGATCCTGGTGGCGTTCGAGCGCGACGAGCTGCCCCACGACGATCCGCGCAACGATGATGAGCTGCGGCGGCGCGTGTTCGCCGTCGTCGACGGCGCGTTCGGCCAGAGGCGCAAGATGCTGCGGCAGGCGCTGGCGGGGGTCTTCGGGGACTCGGCGCGAGCATCCGCAGCATTGGAGGAGGCTGGTTTGCCCACCACCGCCCGCGGTGAAGAGCTGACGGTGGAGCAGTTCACTGCGCTGGGGCTGCTGCTGCCGCAGGCCGGTGAGTCGCCGGAGCGGAACCGCCGCGCGTGATGTGATTCTGACATGTCGGATGAACCGGGAGTGAAGCGGGCGGCAGCGCAGGCATCTGGCAACCGCCCGCGGCTTCTGTACGTGGAGGACGACCGCGAGATCGCCGCCATGGTCGTCGAGGTGCTTTCCGAGTCGTATCAGGTCGACCATGTCGCGGAGGGCGAGGCCGCCGTGCGCCGCGCGCTCGGGCAGCGCTACGACGTGATGGTCGTCGACCGCAGGCTGCCCGGCTTCGATGGCGTCGATCTCGTGCGTGCCGCGCGTAGGGCGCGCATCACGACACCGATTCTGCTGCTGACCGCCCTCGACGCGCCGCGCGATCGAGTTGGAGGTCTGGATGCCGGTGCCAACGACTACCTCGTCAAGCCGTTCGACTTCGATGAACTTCTCGCCAGGCTTCGAGCGTTGCGCCGCGGATTCCGTGCAGAGGGCACCAGGAGGTACGTCGGGGAGTGGCTGTACGTTCCGGAGTCGCAGGCGCTGTACTCGCCCACGGGGTCGCGGGTCACCCTCACGGCGACGGAGAACGCGCTGATGGAACTGCTCACCGACAGCCCGGAGCACGTGTTCACGCGCGAGGAGATTCTCGCCGGCGTGTTCCGCGGAGGCGAGACCGCCGGGTCGGTCGACACCTACGTGCACTTCATCCGCCGCAAGACCGCGAAAGAGGTCATCGAGACGGTGCGCGCCAGAGGATACCGGGCGGGCACAGCGTGAGCTTGGCGGATGACGAGCGCCGGTCGCGCAGAGCGGCGGTCTCTGTCGGCCTCTTCGTCGGCATCGCCTCCGCCGTGATCATCGCGGCAGGCGTGGGCATCCTGCTGATCGTCATCCTGACGACGGGTCGACATGAAGGGCCCCGCGGCGCCCCGCCCGGCGGAAAGGCCTTTGTCGGCGACAGCTTCGTCGTCGACGTGGACCACGTGCTGCCATGGGTCATCGGGCTGGGGGTCATCGGCGTCGCGCTGCTGGCGCTCGTCGGCTGGTTCGCGGCGCGCAGGGCGGCGAGGCCGATGGCGCAGGCTCTGCAGCTACAGCGCAACTTCGTCGCCGACGCGAGTCACGAGCTTCGCACGCCTCTGACGGCGCTGAGCAGTCGCATCCAGATCCTGCAGCGCAGGCATCAGCGTGGCCAGCCGATCGACGACACGCTTCGCAGTCTGCGGCGCGATGCCGATTCGATGTCGGAACTGCTCAACGACCTGCTGCTCACGGCGGAGGGCTCGAGGATCGTGCCCGACACGCCCACTGTTGTCGCGGACGCCGCCCGAGATGCGCTCGAGGCGCTCGCCCCCGTTGCAGCGGATGCCGGTGTTCGGCTCGAACTCCGCGCCGACATCGACCTGGCGGTCGACGTGCCGGCTGTGACGGTCACCCGCGTCGCGATCGCTCTCGTCGACAACGCGATCCAGCACGCTCCGAAGGGCAGCGAGGTGACGCTGAGCATCGGCGTCGATGGCCGGATGGCTGTGCTGCGTGTCGCGGACCGCGGTGACGGAATCGTCGGGATCGACCCTCAGCGGGTGTTCGACCGGTTTGCGCGGTCGGCCGAGACGGGGCGAAGGAGGGGTTTCGGCATCGGCCTCGCACTGGTCAGGGAGATCGCCGGCCGCTACGGCGGCGACGTGGCAGTCGAGAGCACGTCGGCGGAGGGAACCGTGTTCCGCCTCACGCTCCCCGTCGCACCGCGAACGGGAGCGCGTCCGGCGCAGCGGTCGACCGATCCGACGCTGTGAGCTCGAGGCCATTCGCCCATCTGCGTACTCTGCCGTCGGAGGAGACGACAAGTCCTGAGTGCACGCCGGCCGAGGCGATCCACGACAGATCGTCGAAACCGGCGACGATCGCGGTCGTCGCCCAGAGGTCGGCACGTTCGAGTCCGTCGGCGACCACGGTGGCGCTTGCAACGCCGATCACGGGAGTGTTCGTGCGTGGATCAATGATGTGCGCACCGCGCTCGGCCGTTCCAGAGGTGGCGACGGCTCCGTTCCGCACCTCCATCGTGGCCGACACCTCGCCGGAGCGGGTCGGATCGGTGACGCCCACGTGCCAGAGCCAGGCCGAATCGGCTCCCGTGAAGAGCTGTATGTCGCCTCCGACGTTGATCCCGACGGCATCGATCCCCGCGCGGCCCAGGAGCGGAGCCAGCGTGCGCCGTGCCGCCTTCTCGGTCGCCCAGCCCTTCACGTAGCCGGTTGGGTCGAACCATCCGCGCCGCCAGGCGTCGAAGCGGCCGCCGGTGGCTTCCTTCGCGTCGACGCACGCGGCGCGCACGACGGCGACACGGGCATCCGCCTCGTCGGCCTGGATCAATCCGTCGCGCAGGCGGCAGATATCGGAGTCGTCACGGAACGTGGAGAAGACGCGCTCCACGTCGCGCAGCTCGTCGAAGCAGACGTCGATGGCTGCCAGCACGTCGCGGTGATGGCCACCCCCGTCGGAGGCGATGACGTGGATGCTCGCCACGGTGCCCATCACCCCAGCGGTACGGACCGTGCGGCCTCGCCCTGCCGGGATCATGCGCGTGCCCCGTCCAGGGCGCTCTGCAGCGACTGCAGGTAGCCGTCGCTCGTGTACGTGGCGCCGGAGACCATGTCGATCTTGGCGCTCTGCGCACTCAACGTCTCGGAGACGAGCGTCGGCACGGCCTGCTGATTGATCTGCTGGTCGCGGAAACTCTCCGTCGGATACTGCGGAACCGAGACCCTGGTGATCTTTCCACCGGAAACCGTGACCTGAACCTGAACCGGACCGTAGCGCGTGTCGACGGCCTGGCCCGTGTAGCTGCCGTCCTTCAGTGAGTTCGACGATGTGGAGGCGGAAGGCGACGACGACGGAGTCGAGGTCGACCCGCTCGGGGTCGACTCGCTCCCATCCCCGGTGGTGCTACCCGTGGATGCGGCCGGCGCGACGGCATCCAGCGACGTGCGGTAGCTGAACAGCAGCACGACGCCCGTGACCGTGGCCAACAGTCCGTAGATGATCTTCTTCATCGATCTCTCTTCTCGTTCCTTCGCGTGCCACTCACACGGTGAAGCGTTCGGTGTGGATGCGGGATGCCGGCAGCCCGGCGGCGCGCAGATCGTGCGTCAGACTGTCCATCCAGCGCACGGGTCCGCAGATGTAGGCGTCGTAGAGCTCCAGATCAGGTGCCAGATACCTGATCAGGTCGTCACCAGACCACTCAGCGTGAGACTGGGGAAGCCAGGACGAGTGACCGTGCGAGCGATGACCGTCCAGCCGAGCGAAGCGCAGACCGCGATTCTTCACGAGTCCTTCGATCGCCGTGGCCCGCAGCCCCTCGCTCCGGTCGCTGTCCCTGACGATCAACGTGGCGTCGCCAGGGGCGTAGCCCTCCGACTCGAGCAGCGAGACCAGCGGAGTGACGCCCGCGCCCGCGCCGATCATGAGCAGTTTGCTGCCCGTGCGCTCGCGTCCGGTCATCCGGCCGTACGGTCCCTCGAACACGACCCGGGTTCCCGGTCGCAGAGTCGTGAGCCGGGAGGTGCCGTCGCCGATGATGCGCGCCGAGATTCTGACATGGTTGCCTGCCGGCGCGGAGGCGAGCGAGAACGGATGCCCGCGCATCCACCCCGTCCCGTCCAGAAAGCGCCACACGAAGAATTGGCCGGCCTCGGCGCCGAGCCGATGCAGTGCGCGTCCCTCCATGCGCACCAGGACGCCATGGCCGCCGTCCGGCTCGACGGAGACCACCCGCACCCGGTGCCGGAGCGAACGGATGATCGGCACGAGCAGTCGGAACACGATCAGCGCGAGTGCTGCGAGAGCCCAGAGCGTCCACCAATACACCGTCGCGAGAGGTGAAGCGAGAAAGTCGGCACCGGTCCAGAGCATGTGGGGGAGTGAAAAGCCCACGCCGAGGTAGGCGTAGAGGTGCAGCAGATGCCACGACTCGTAGCGCAGCGTGCGCCGCGCTCGCCGCATCGAGGTGACGACCACCATGATGAGCAGGCCGGTTCCCACCGTGGCGAGCAGCATGCCAGGGTAGTCCCACACGAACTGCCAAGTCTGAACGAAGACGTTGACGTTGCTCTCCGCCGCATAGCCGAAGGTGATCAGCACGATGTGGGCGAGCATCAGCCAGAACGACCAGAACCCGACGATTCGGTGCATCCTCGTTATCCCGTCGCGACCGAAGCCGCGCTCGAACAACGGGACGCGAGCCATCAGCAGCACCTGGTAGAGCAGAAGGTTCGCGGCCACTAAGCCGGTGACCCGGCCGAGCGTGTCGAGGGTGTCCGCGTCGCCGCGCGCCAGATCCTGTACAGCCCCACCGCTCACCCAGAGTGCGACGACGAACAGGCTGGTCAGCCAGATGACCGCGACCGATCCGGCACGCCACCAGTCCGTCACAGGCGCGGCTCGACGGGATGCGTCGGGTCTGCTGGACGCGGGCTCTCCCAACGGAAGAGACGGCCGGGCCGCATCCCGCTCGTAGGTGGTCATGGTGCGATCGTCTCGGTCGGGTTTTGAGACGAGCGCAAGAATCCGGCGCTCTCAGGGAGCTCCGGGGATACCCATAGACCGTCCCGATCGGGCATCCGTCCCCGAGTGACCCGATACTTGAACCAGGAGGAAACCATGCGCGCGATCATCCATCACGAATTCGGGGATCCGGCCGAGGTGCTCGGTGTCGAGGACCTGCCCCTGCCCGAGCCTGGACCGCGCGAGGTGCGCGTTCGGGTGCTCCTCGCGACGATCCACAACCACGATCTGTGGACGATCCGCGGCACCTACGGCTACAAGCCCGAACTGCCGGCACGGGCGGGCACGGAGGCCGTCGGAGTCGTCGATGCGATCGGGGCGGAGATCGAAGGGATCGAGATCGGGCAACGCGTCGCCACAGGCGGCACGTTCGGCGCGTGGAGCGACTACCTGATCGCGAAACCCGGGGCCGTCGTCCCCGTGCCGGATGGCATTCCCGACGAGGTCGCCGCACAGCTGATCTCGATGCCGTTCAGC
>DASZMW010000327.1:0-3672 GCA_035551735.1 Humibacter sp.
CGCAGCCTCATTCCGCTCTGTCAGCCGGCGGACACGTCGAGATTCTTTGAGACCGAAGGCACCAGTTCGACGCGAACGCCTCCGGAGAAGCCGGCCGAGCGCAGATCCGATTTCAGGTCCGACATGCTCGGCACAGGCAAGGGGCCCGTCAGTCGCAGCGTCGCCCCGTTCGAACCCGTCGCGACCGAGACGACGTCCCAGCCGTGCTCGTGCCCCCATTGCCCCGCCACCGTCTGCAATATCGAGGAGCTCGACGCGTTCTGAACGAACGAGACCGTGGAGAAGGTCAGCGGAACGACGACGACGAGCAGCATCGCGACGATGACGATCACCGCCCGGCGAGGATGGGCTGCGCGTCTCATACCGCTCACCGCGAGCGTGGCATCCCCGCGCACGCGGTAGATCGTCATCACGACGACTCCGGTAGCGAGAATCGCCGCGACGTTCGTCACGAACAGCAGCAGCGCGCCGAGTGCCTCGTCGAACGACGCCGATTCGAGAGTGAGGCCCACCACACTGAGCGGCGGCACCAACGAGATCGAGATCGCGACCCCTGGAAGAGTGTCCGAGATGTCGCGCCGTACGAGGGCGATGGATGCCACCACCCCTGTGGCGAGCGCGGCCAGCATGTCGATCAGACCGGGAGATACTCGCCCTGCGACCTCGGAATTCGTTGCAGCGACAACCGGAACAGGATCGGCCAACCCGACGACGAAGCCGATCGCGACAGCCGTCAGCGCGCCGCCGACGATCAGTGCCACGGACCGCAGAAGGTTGGCGCGATCGGCGAGAACGGTGGACAGCATGGCGCCCTGGATCGGAATCATCATCGGCGCGACGATCATGGCTCCGATGACGGTGGCTGTCGATTGGGCCACAACACCCGCCGCCGCGATCACGGAGGCGAGCACCAGCAGCGTCCAGAACCGGCTGAGTCGATGCGACCTCTCGATGCCGTCGAAAAAGACCGCATCCCGCATGTGGTCGATGGAGTTCTCAATGGGTTGGGGTGTCACATCCATCGATTCCTCCACGAGGTTCCCGGGAACCAGTCCCGGATCCTGGCGTTCATTTCACAACCGCAGATGTCGGTTCGCTCGTAGCGGCCATCAGGGATCACCCCGGTCGGATGAGGCGATGACAAGGGTCGAACTCGCCATCCCTGGTTGACGCGTGATGATTCTCGGCGTATTTTCCACTTGTGGCAATTTCCGTCTCCGGCAAATACGACGTCGTCGCATCATCGAAAAGTGCTGACATCGGCGTTGTCTTCGCCGCGCTCGCCGACCCGACGCGCCGCCGCATCGTGGAGACCTTGCACGACCACGAGTCGACCGTCGGCGCACTCGCCGACGAGCTCGAACTCGGCGCCCCGACGGTGTCGAAGCACCTCACCGTTCTGGAACGCGCCGGCCTGATCTCCCGGCAGCGCGACGCGCAGCGGAGGGTCTGCCGACTCGAGCCGACCGGCTTCGCGAGCCTCGCCGAGTGGTCGAGGCGCTACGAACGCTTCTGGGCAGGAAGCCTGGACAGCCTCGACGACTACCTCGCCGAACTCGAGACGGGCGAGGCCGCGCGATGACCGGCGCGACCACCGTGAGTCGGACGGCGACGGGCATCCACCTCGACCGATCATTCACCGCTACACCCCGCACGGTGTTCCGGGCGCTGTCGGAGCGGGAACACCTGATGCGCTGGTGGGGGCCGCCGAACTGCCGCGTTGTGGAGTGCAGCGTGGACTTCAGGGTCGGCGGGGTCTGGCACTACCGCCTTCTTTCGCCCGACGGCACCGAGCACTGGAGCCGTGCCGTGTACCGCGACATCGTTCCAGACGAACGCATCGTCTACGTCGAGACCGGGTCGGATGCCGCCGGCGACGTCGTGCACGACCGCCCGGCATCCGTCGCCACCATCTCGCTCTCGCCGACCGAGCACGGCACGCGCATGGACGTGCAGCTCGTCTTCGTCTCGGCACTCGACCGCGACCGCGCCGTGGCAAACGGGGTCGAAGCCGGGTTCGGTGCGGCACTCGACCAACTCCAACCTCTGCTCACAGAACTCGCTTCCGACCGAAGGGAACCGCACGATGTCCACTGAACAAGCACGCGCCGAACAGGCCGGTGCCGGCCGCACGAGCGTTGACCACACCACCGCCGCTCACTCCGCCGATGGGACCGCGATCGCGTACGAGATCCACGGCGACGGGCCGGGCGTCATTCTGATCGACGGAGCGATGTGCTACCGCGACTCAGGCCCCATGCGACCCCTCTGCACGCAGCTCGACGACGACTTCGCGGTGCTTATCTACGACCGGCGCGGGCGCGGGCAGAGCGACGACACGCTCCCCTATTCCGTCGACCGCGAGCTCGACGACCTGGCCGCGCTCGTCGATGTGCTGAACGAGACCGTCGGATCCACAGCTCCGCCGGCCTTGGTCGGCATTTCCTCTGGCGGCGCTCTCACACTGCGGGCGGCCGCACACCTCGGCGAGCGCGTGCGCTCGGTCGTCGTCTACGAGCCGCCGTACATGCCCGCCGACTTGACCGAGGGAGCTCACGAGTACACGGATGCGCTCGGCCGGGCGCTGGCATCCGGCGACCGCGACGCAGCACTCGCCCTCTTCCTCGCGCGGGTCGGAATGCCCGAACAAGCGATCGCCGGCATGCGCCAGAGCCCGGCGTGGCGGGGGATGCTCGCCCTCGTCCCGACCCTCGCCTACGACGACGCCGTGCTCGGCGACAGCATCGTGCCAACCGAACTCGTCGCGTCGATCCCGGTACCCGTGCTGGCGATCGCCGGAGGCGCGAGCCCCGCGATGATGCAGCACGGCGCGCGGGAGGTCGCTGCCGCCGCAGCACGCGGCGCCTTCGACGAACTCGCCGGCCAGCAGCACGATGCGGATGCGGCGGTGCTGGCCGCAGGCATCCGCAGGTTCCTGAGGCCCTGACCGGCTGTCCCTCCAGCACCTACCGCGTGGTCGTCGGCGCCGCCGCGACCGGTACTTCGATACGACCCTCGAGCGCGGCCTCTCGGTAGAAGATCACCGACACCCAGCTGAACCACGCCCAGGCCAGGATCACGACGACCGTGAACGCCACGTTCGCCACGATGTTCCCGCCGCCGGCAGCGATCGCCGCGAACCCCACCAACAGCAGGATGCCCGCCACCACGCTCAGCACGGCCCAGGTTCGCGACGTACGCGCCAGTCGCCTCGCGAGCAGGAACGCGGCGACGGCGAACGCCACGAACCCGAGTCCGCCGACGAGCAGGTGCAGCACGCCGTGCACGGTGAACCCGCTGCCCGGGCGGTCGGGAAAGAAGACACCGGCCGCGACGAGGAGCACTCCGTACACGATGAGGTAGATCCAGGCTGTTGCACCGTTCCCATCGGCGATGTGCCGGTGCGTGCCGATGGCCGCGGCGATGACCATCAGCCCGGTCAGGATGAACACGAGGACGTGCACCCAGCCCGCTGCGCCGAGCGAGAGCAGGCTCCAACTGTCCCTGGCGAAGTCGAACCCGGAAGTCAGCAGCCCCTGCACGACCGACGCGACGACGTAGAAGGGGCCGACGATCACGCCGTATCCCAGCAGCGATTTCGTGACACGGGCCTCCGGCGTGCAGTCGTAGCGCACGGCGGCCGAACCTTGCGGCGAGGGCATGTCATCACAT
>DASZMW010000328.1:0-2678 GCA_035551735.1 Humibacter sp.
GTCAAGCGGACGGAGAGCGCGATGAAGGCCGAGCAGATCACCGAACGGGTCGCGGAACACGGCGAGGGTCCCGTGTGGGATGCCGCGGGCGGTCGCCTGCTCATCGTCGACATGCTCGCAGGCGAGGTGCTCGACCTGGGCGATCCTGCCGCATGCTCAGCGGCCGGTGAACCGGTCACGGCCGTGCGGCATGCGATCGGGTCGCCGGTGGCGGCTGCGTTGCGGCCTCGGGCATCCGGCGGATTCGTTGTCGCCACCGAGCATGGTTTCAGCCTGTTCGACGATCGGTTCGGACTCGAGCGTTCGGTGCCCGACGTGGTGGCTGATGCCGGCATCCGCATGAACGACGGCGGATGCGATCCGCAGGGCAGGTTCTATTGCGGCACCATGGCGTACGACGAGGAGCCGGGTGCGGGCACTCTTTACCGGCTCGACCCGGACGGCGCCACCCACGTGGTGTTCGACAGCGTGACCATCTCGAACGGCCTGCAGTGGAGCGCCGACGGCGAGACCGCGTACTACGTCGACACGCCCACGAAACGCGTCGACGTCTTCGACTTCGATGGGACGGATGCCTCGTTCCACGACCGCCGCACGCTCGTCACCGTCGACCCGGCCGACGGGCATCCGGACGGGCTCGCCGTGGATGCCGATGGCGGCGTCTGGGTGGCGCTCTGGAACGGCGGGCAGGTGCGCAGATACGACTTGGCCGGAGTGCTCACAGCCGTGGTCGAGGTGCCGGGCGTGAGCAACACCACCGCTGCCGCGTTCGGCGGGCCGGACCTCTCGACGCTGTACGTCACGACGTCGAGGCAGGGGATCGCGGAGGGTACGGAGGCTGCTGCCGGCGCCGTGTTCGCCGTCGATCCCGGAGTCCGTGGCCGGCCGCTGCCCATCTTCGCGACGCCCCCGTTGGTCGAGTAGCGCAGGGCGAAGCCGTACGCGTATCGAGACCCGTCTCACTGACGCAGGCGGGTCTCGATACGCGTCGCCTGCGGCGGCGCTACTCGACCAGCAGCACGCCATCGACCGTGCGGGGGATTCCCCACGGGTTCGCGTCCTGCAGCGACGGCGGGAGCACCGCATCCGGCATTCCCTGATAGGCGACCGGGCGCAAGAAGCGCGCAACGGATGCCGTCCCCACCGACGTGAAGTGCGGCGCGGTGGTCGCAGGGTACGGCCCGCCGTGCTGCTGCGCGTACGAGACCGTGACGCCCGTGGGCCAGCCGTTCCAGAGCACACGTCCCGCCTTGTCGGCGAGCACGGAGACGAGGGCTGCGGCATCCGCGTCGCCGTCCTGGCTCTGCACCGTCGCCGTCAGCTGACCCTCGAGCGCGTTGGCGATCGCCACCGCCTCGTCTGGCGAGTCGTATCGCACCAGGAGCGCTGCCGGGCCGAAGTGCTCCTCGAGCAGCTCGTGCGGGTGGGCGAGCAGGGCTGCGGCATCCGTCGCGTAGAGCGTGGGCGTGGGCACGTCGGCACTCGTCGGATCACCGGCGAGCAACTCGACGTCGGAGCGATCGGCCAGCGTGCCGAGCCCGGAGAAGAAGCCGTCACGGATCTTGTCGTCGAGCATCACCCCGCCGCTGGATGCCCGCACCGCCTCGACGACGAGCGGCTCGATTTCCGCGTCGCTCGGCACGAGCAGCACGCCGGGCTTCGTGCAGAACTGGCCGACGCCGAGCGTCATCGACCCGGCGAAACCGGTCGCGATCTCCTCTGCGCGCGCGGCAGCGGCGCTCGCGGTGACGAACACTGGATTCACGCTGCCCAGCTCGCCATAGAACGGAATCGGCGTCGGACGCGAGGCGGCCAGGTCGAACAGAGCACGTCCGCCACGCACCGATCCTGTGAAGGTGGCCACAGTGAGATCGGGGTGCAGCACCAAGTCGCGACCGGTCTGCAACCCCTCGACGAGTGCGAACGTTCCGTCAGGAGCACCGGATGCTCGCAGCGCGCCCTCGATGTGCGCCGCGACCGCGCGTGACAGTTCAGGATGCGCAGGATGCGCTTTCACGACGACGGGGCATCCGGCAGCGATCGCGGCGGCGGTGTCCCCACCCGGAACCGAGAAGGCAAACGGGAAGTTGCTCGCCGCATACACGGCCGCGACACCGAGCGGACGCAGCACGCGACGCAGGTCGGGACGCGGACCCATGCCCCAGGTGGGATCGGCGTGGTCGATCGCCGCTTCCAGGTAGGCGCCGCGCTCGAGCAGCTCGGCGAAGAGGCGCAGCTGAAAGGTCGTGCGCACGAGCTCGCCGGTAAGTCGTTGCTCGAGCAGGTGGCTCTCGCTCATCGCGAGCGGAACGAGGGTGTCCGCGTCGGCATCCAGGGCGTCGGCGATCGCGCGTAGCCATACAGCGCGTTCCGCCGGAGCCGTCGCGGCGAGCAGCGGTGCGGCCTTCACAGCGGCGGCCATCGCGGCATCGAGGTCGGGGTTCGGCTGGGCCGATTCGGATCGTGCCGTTGTTGCCTCGCTCATCGGGTCTCCTTCATCGATCTCGTTCATCGGTGGCGCCGCGTATATACCGGGCCTCGTGGCATCCGAGAAAACGTTTCCCGACTCTATTCTGGTCCATCACCGGCCTGTCGTGATCACCGGATTCGTCAGCGTGCCGACGTCGGCGATGTCGATCGTCACCTCGTCGCCCGCGGTCAGGGTGAAGTCCGCGCCG
>DASZMW010000329.1:0-10572 GCA_035551735.1 Humibacter sp.
ATCAACCTTCCCCCTAGGGGAAGGTCAGGGTCTTACATATCTATTACGCGAAGGGCGGCGGTTAACGCCCTCTGCTATATAAGGCGCCCGCCGCAATAACTACGTAAGATTCCCGTTAGTTAAATGCCAGGCTGCTCCGCGTTTTAGCTGTCACCATCAGGTCTGAGAACGACCCGAGTGGACCCCACAAGAGGAGTTCCGGCATGACCTATGTCATTGCTCTGCCCTGCGTCGATCTGCTCGACAAGACCTGCATCGACGAGTGCCCCGTGGACTGCATCTACGAGGGCGAGCGCATGCTCTACATCCACCCGGACGAGTGCGTGGACTGCGGTGCGTGCGAGCCGGTCTGCCCGGTCGAGGCGATCTCCTTCGAGTCGGACGTGCCCGCCCAGTGGAAGGGCTTCTACTCGGTCAACGTCGAGTTCTTCGACGACCTCGGCTCGCCGGGCGGCGCGGCCAAGGTGGGTGTGATCGCGAAGGATCACGCGCTGATCGCGGCACTGCCCCCGCAGAACCACTAGGCACGTCACGTGACCCGTCCCGACCTCCCCGACTACCCGTGGGATCTCGTCGCGCCGTATGCGGAGCGTGCCGGCAGGCATCCGGACGGCATCGTCGACCTCTCGATCGGCTCGCCCGTCGACGCCACCCCCGAGCCGGTTCGCAGGGCGCTCGCCGACGCGACGGATTCCCATGCGTACCCGCAGACAGCGGGAACGCCCGCGCTGCGCGAGGCCATCGTCGAGTGGTACGCGCGTCGCCGGGGCGTGCCGGGGCTCGACGCGTCATCCGTGCTCCCGACGATCGGCTCCAAGGAACTGGTCGCCCTGCTGCCCGTTCTGCTGGGCCTCGGTCCAGGTGACGTCGTTGTGCATCCGCGTGCTGCGTACCCGACCTACGGGATCGGCGCCGCCATCGTGCAGGCGCGCGCGGTGGCATCCGACGACCCGGACGAATGGCCGGATGACACCCGCCTGGTCTGGCTCAACTCTCCCGGCAACCCCGACGGCCGCGTGCTCGACGAGGCGTTTCTGCGCCGAGCGGTCGGCCGTGCGAGGCAACTCGGCGCGGTGATCGCGAACGACGAGTGCTACGCCGAGCTGGGGTGGGAAGGCAGGTGGGCGAGCGAGCCCGTGCCGAGCATCCTCGACCCGAGTGTCGTCGGCGATGACCGCACCGGAGTGCTGTCGGTGTACTCGCTGAGCAAGCAGTCGAATATGGCGGGCTATCGGGCGGCGTTTCTCGCCGGAGACTCCGTGCTGATCGCCAAACTGCTGACCGTGCGCAAGCACGCCGGCCTCATGCTCCCCGGTCCGCTGCAGGCGGCGATGGTGGTCGCGTTGCGCGATGACGAGGCGGTCGCGCAGCAAGTCGCCAGGTATCGCTCGCGGCGACAGGTGCTCAAGCCTGCGCTGGAGGCTGCCGGGTTCCGCATCGATCACAGCGAAGCGGGGCTCTACCTCTGGGCGAGCGAGGGACAGGATGCCTGGGTGACGCTCGGAAGGCTGGCCGACATCGGCATCCTGGCTGGCCCGGGCGTGTTTTACGGCGAGTTCCACCCGAATCACGTTCGGCTGTCGCTGACGGCGACGGATGAGCGCATCGCCGCCGGAGCCGACCGGCTCGCCGCGCTCTGACGCGAGGTGCGTCTCCGACTCACCCCCGAACGCGGGGTGCCTTGTGCGGACCGCTGCGTCGGTGTCTGAGTTCGTTGGCGGGAATCACAGTGGACCGGCTTTGCCCGTAGGCTGTACGGGCACGAACGCAGTAACAGTCCGGAATGGGCGCAAGCTCGAAGGAGGCGCAGTGAACGCAGGTCACGACGGAGGCGACAGCGAAGCGCGAGCCACTTTGACGTATCCGGGCGGTTCGGCGGAGTTCCCGATCCTCCCCAGTACAGCGGGCGCGTCGAGCATCGACTTCTCCACACTGACCAAGCAGACCGGACTGACGTCGTTGGACTACGGCTTCGTGAATACCGCTGCCACCCGCTCGGAGATCACGTACATCGACGGCGAGGCCGGCATCCT
Organism: Humibacter sp.; assembly: GCA_035551735.1. GTDB lineage: Bacteria > Actinomycetota > Actinomycetes > Actinomycetales > Microbacteriaceae > Humibacter. The sequence goes on from DASZMW010000329.1 coordinate 2,034, forward strand.
GCGCTATCGCGGCTACCCGATCGAACAGATCGCCGCGAACTCGACGTTCCTCGAGGTGGCATGGCTGCTGATCCACGGAGAGTTGCCGACGCCGTCCGAGCTGGCCGAGTTCGACGACCGCATCCGCCGTCACACGCTGCTGCACGAAGACCTGCGCCGATTCTTCAGCGCACTGCCGCACGACGCCCATCCGATGTCGGTGCTGTCCAGCGCCGTGTCGGCGCTGAGCACGTTCTACCAGGACTCGTTGAGCATCCAGGACCCCGAGCAGGTGGAGCTCTCAACGATCCGCCTTCTCGCCAAACTGCCTGTCATCGCCGCATATGCGCACAAGAAGAGCCTCGGTCAGGCGTTCCTCTATCCGGACAACTCGCTGAGCTTCGTCGACAATTTCCTGAGGCTCAACTTCGGCAATCTCGCCGAGCCCTACGAGGTGAACCCCGTGGTCTCCAAGGCGCTGGAGCGCCTTCTCATGCTGCACGAGGATCACGAGCAGAACGCGTCGACGTCGACCGTGCGTCTGGTCGGGTCGACGCAGGCCAACCTGTTCGCGTCGGTCTCGGCCGGCATCAACGCCCTCTATGGACCACTGCACGGCGGCGCCAATGAGGCCGTGCTCGACATGCTGGCCGACATCCGCGATTCGGGCGAGAGCGTGCACCGCTTCGTCGAGCGCGTGAAGAACAAGGAAGACGGCGTACGCCTGATGGGCTTCGGCCACCGGGTGTACAAGAACTACGACCCCCGCGCCAAGCTCGTCAAGGAGAGCGCGGATGCCGTGCTCGAGGCGCTCGGCGTGCACGACCCGCTGCTCGACATCGCCAAGGAACTCGAGCAGATCGCACTCGACGACGAGTACTTCGTGCAGCGCAAGCTCTACCCGAACGTCGACTTCTACACCGGCGTCATCTACAAGGCGATGGGCTTCCCGACACGCATGTTCACCGTGCTGTTCGCGATCGGCCGGCTGCCTGGCTGGATCGCGCATTGGCGCGAACTCAACGCCGACCCTGCCACCAAGATCGGCCGGCCGCAGCAACTGTACGTCGGTCGCACCGAGCGGGACTATCCCACCGGTCGTTGACCCACCGGTGGTCGAGTAGCGCGCAGCGAAGCTGCACACGTATCGAGACCCGATTGCGGATCTCGATACGCGTCGCCTTCGGCGCCGCTACTCGATCAGCGGGGAGTCGACTCGCTTCGCTCGCTCAGGACGCTGAGGGTGGCGTCAGCGTCAGCGTGTCTTGTGTCGCCTGCGCGACGGCTGCCGTGCTGAACGGCCACGCCCTCGTTCTGTTGGTCTGCCACAAGGGTGTCTGGTCGACGTAGTGCGGATTGAACGCGTGGCCGGAATCCCCAGTGAGGTTGATCCAGGTCGAGTGATCGAAGTTCGACAGATCGACCACCTGCCTCATCGAGGGCACCCAGTTCACCTGGTAGCCGGCCGAGGCATCCCAGCCGACGGCATCCACAACGGATGAGCTGCCGCCGAGCTTGTATGGGCCGCGGTTGAACAGCCACTCGATCGGCGCGATGCCGGACTCGCCGAAGCTCTCGTTCGTGACCTCGAGCGTGTGGATGTCGCCCCACTTCCAGTCCGACGTCTCTGGCCCCATGAGCTTCACGGCCTCGTGATACGCCTGATCGGCCGCGTGCGCGAACATGTCGTCGCGGTTCTCGATGCCGAGCTTGTCGTCGACCCACCACGGTGAGGTCGTCTGCGTGGCCAGCGAGTCGACGACCTGGAACCAGCGGTCGCCACCGACCGGCTCCGTTCCGGCCGGCAGCTTTCGTGCGAACGCGTCGTGCAGCAGGTTGCGCCAGAAGATGTTGAAGAAGGCGGCCGCGGCGCTGTCGGCATCGTCGTGATAGTTCCAGTTCTTCAGCAGATCGACGGCCGTGCGGGTGCCGGCGTCGAGGGGCGTGTCGAGCAGGATGGGCACGAGTGCCGCCGCGTTGGCGTCGTACGTGTCGGCGTCGATCTTCGACATGTCGGCCGACGTGATCTTGCTACCGGATCCGATCAGCTTCGAGATGTCGGTCGTGATGCGGTCGGCTCGATAGCCGGCGTCCCAGTCCTTGGTCAGATTCAGCGGAGAGTTCGGGCCGACGGCCGCATTGTTGGCCGTGACGAGGTATCCGCTGGACGGGTTGTACACGCTCGGCAGCTGATCGAACGGAATGTAGCCGCTCCAGCCGTAGGCACTCGACCATCCCGGCGTGATCAACGTGCCGTCGCCCTGCTTGCGGATCGGGATGCTGCCCGGCGCCTGGTAGCCGATGTTCCCCTTCGTGTCCGCGTAAATCAGATTCTGCGCCGGAACGTCGAAGAGCTTGGCCGCGCCGCGGAACCCCTGCCAATCGGTGGCACGGTCCAGCGCGAAGATGGCTTCTGCCGTGTGCCCGCGAGTCAGCGCGGTCCACTCGAGCGAGAGCGCATACTTTCCGCCGGGGATGCCGCCCGATGCGGTTCGATGGCTCTTCGCGATCGTGTCGTAAGCGCCGCCGGAGACGATCGGCCCATGATTCGTGGAGCGTACTGTGATCGTCACAGGCTTCCCGCCGGCGACCTCGATGGTCTCCTTGCGGGTGGTGAAAGGAACGACCTTGCCGTCGTAGGAGTAGCCCTTGTCCGAGACCTTCTCGAGGTAGAGATCGGTCACGTCGGGCCCAAGGTTGGTGAAGCCCCACGCGATGCTCTGATTATGTCCGATGATCACGCCGGGCAGACCAGAGAAGCTATAGCCCGCGACGTCGAACGGGCAGGACGCGTTCACGGTCGCACAGTGCAGGCCGACCTGATACCAAATGCTCGGGGCAGCAGGCCCGAGGTGGGGGTCGTTGGAGAGCAACGGCTTCCCGGTCGCGGTGTGCGAGCCAGCGACCACCCACGAGTTCGAGCCGATGTCGTCACTGTTGATGCCGAGGAGCTGCGGCACGGAATCGACGGATGTCTGCAGCTGCGTGACCAGCGCGGAGGCGGTGACGACGGCATCCGAGCCGGCCTGCGCGATGTCGGCCGCCGACGCCGTGTCGGTGCCGGTGGAGGCCGCACCCGTTTCGGTGTCTCCGCCGCCGGCATCCGTGATGGTGGGATGCGTGGAGTACGGATACGCCGGGTGCAGCTGTGCGATCTGGTCGGGCGTCAGCTTCGTGGCGAGCAGCGCCCTATCGGTCTCTTCGTCGAGGTTGGAGCGAAGGTCCCACGCCATCGCCTTGAGCCACGAGACGGAGTCGACCGGCGTCCACTTCTCTGGCGAATATCCCGGGGTCTGCAGGCCGAGCACGGCGTACTCCAGCGAGATGTCGGCGCCCTTGTGGTCGGCGAGGTAGTCGTTCACGCCATCGGCGTAGGCCTGGTAGTACGACAGCGTGGTGGCATCCATCTGCTTCACCTCCTGCTCGGCGACGCGGCGCCAGCCGAGGGTGCGGATGAACTCGTCTGTTCCGACCTGGCTCGCGCCGAACAGTTCGCTCAGACGGCCGGCGGTGACGTGACGGCGAAAGTCCATCTCCCAAAACCGGTCCTGCGCGTGCACGTAGCCTTCGGCCAGGAAGAGGTCGTGGGCGCTGGATGCCGTGATCTGCGGGATGCCGGCATCGTCGCGCTGCACCTGAACCTTCGCCTTCAACCCCGGAACGGAGATGGTGCCGCTGGTCTGCGGGAACGAACGGGTCACCGTCCAGAAACCGAGCACGGCGGCCACGACCGCGAGCGTCGCGACGATGGCGATCAGGATGCCCAGAAACCGCCAGAACGGATGCCTCCTGGCCAGGCGCGGCGAATCGCTGCCCACTTCACTCCCTCGTGTCGGCCCCCGCTCGCCATGCTATCGGGCGCCACTCAGGTCCCTGAGCGAGGCGCACTCCAGGTCCCTGAGCGAGGCGAAGCCGAGTCGAAGGGCGGTCCTTCGACGCACACCCAGCCCTTCGACTCGCTGCGCTCGCTCAGGGAGCTGAGACGCTGCGCTCGCTCAGGGAGCTGGGACTGTCAGGCGTGCAGCACGGCGTTGAGGGTGATGCCCTTGCCGCTGCGCTGCAGCACCTCGACAGCACCGGTGAGTGAGTTGCGGCGGAACAGCAGCCCAGCCACGCCGGAGAGCTCGATGGCCTTGACGGTCTGCGGCCGGCCATCGGCGTCCGGCGCAGCGCCCACAAGGACGACCTTGGTGCCGGCCGTGACGTACAGCCCAGCCTCGACGATGCAGTCGTCGCCGATCGAGATGCCGATGCCGCTGTTGGCGCCGAGCAGCGAGCGCTCGCCGATCGCGATGCGCTGGGTTCCGCCTCCCGAGAGCGTGCCCATGATGGATGCCCCACCGCCGATGTCGGACCCGTCGCCGACCACCACGCCTTGTGAGATGCGACCCTCGACCATGGAAGAGCCCAGAGTACCGGCGTTGTAGTTGACGAATCCTTCGTGCATCACCGTGGTGCCTGGCGCGAGGTGGGCGCCGAGGCGCACGCGCGAGGCATCAGCGATGCGCACCCGATCAGGCACGACGTAGTCGAGCAGGCGGGGGAACTTGTCGATTCCGGACGCCTGGATGCCGGCACGCTGCAGCGCCGGCCGGAGCCGTGCATAGTCCGCGGGATGCATCGGGCCGGCGTTCGTCCACGCCACGATCGGCAGATGGCCGAAGATGCCGTCGAGGTTGATCGTGTTCGGCGCCACGAGAAGATGGGAGAGCAGGTGGAGCCGCAGGTAGGCATCCGGAGTGCTTCGAACGGGTGCGGCAAGCTCGATCTCGACGGAGCGCGCGTCGATGCGCACGTTGCGCGTGGCGTCCTCTCCGGTCTGCTCCTCGAGTTCTGCCGGTACGAGCCACGGGTCACGATCGTGCAGCGCGCGACCGAGCCGCGGTTCGCCGTACCAAGTGTCGAGTACCGTGTCGTCGCCGGCGACGGTGACGAGTCCGTACCCCCAGGCGTGCGTCGGCAGTTCGGCCCCGCTGCCGGAGGCTGACAGGACGGCGTCGGGTTCGGCGGCGGGCATGCATCTAGATTAGTAGCGTGCCTCTGGACCTGACGGCCGGCCCGGTCGAACTCACCCGCGTCATCTGCGACATCGAGTCCGTCTCGGGCGGCGAACAGCCGCTTGCGGATGCCATCGAGCGCGCCGTGCGCGCCGTCTCCCACCTCGAAGTGACCAGGCTCGGCAACTGCGTCATAGCCCGCACGAACCTCGGTCGAGCGAAGCGGGTAGCGATCGCCGGCCACGTCGACACGGTGCCGATCAACGACAACCTGCCGACCAGATTCGAGACGCTCGGCGGCGTCGACTATCTGTGGGGACGGGGGAGTGTCGACATGAAGTCCGGGGTCGCCGTGCAGCTCGCGCTCGCCGCTGAGCTCGACGACCCGCGCTACGACGTGACCTGGCTCTGGTACGACAACGAGGAGGTCTCCTCCGACCTGAACGGCCTGCGTAGGCTCGCCGACGAGCGGCCCGACCTGCTGGAAGCCGACTTCGCGGTGCTAGGCGAGCCCACCGGCGCCGAGGTCGAGGGCGGCTGCAACGGCACGCTACGGGTCGACGTGCGAACGACGGGGCTGCGGGCCCACGCGGCGAGGCCGTGGGTGGGCGACAACGCCATCCACAAGGCTGCGCCGATTCTGCAGACGCTGGCGACGTACGAACCGCGCGAGGTCGACGTAGAAGGACTCACCTATCGCGAGGCGCTGAACGCCGTGTTGATCAGGGGAGGAGTTGCGACCAACGTCATTCCCGACGAGTGCGTGGTGCACGTCAACTACCGATTCGCTCCCTCCCGCTCGGGCGATGAGGCGATCGAGCACCTCCGCGAGTTGTTCGGCGAGCACCAGGTGACGGTGGCCGACCTGGCCGAGGGTGCGCGTCCCGGACTCGACACCGAGTTCGCGCAGGAGTTTTTGCGCGCCGTCGGAGCAACCGCCAAGCCCAAGTACGGCTGGACGGATGTCGCGCGGTTCGCAGCCCTAGGCATCCCGGCCGTCAACTACGGTCCCGGCGACGCACTCAAGGCGCACGCGGACGACGAGCGCGTCGCGCTCGACGAGATCGTGGCCTGCGAGGCGGGGCTGCGGCGTTGGCTCACGGCGCGGTGACCGAGACCGGCGTCGACCGCTCGGTCACGACCAGGCGGCGGATGCTCCCGGCCGGCCTGCGCATCCGCTACCGCCTCACGCCGTGGTGGGTGAAGGTGATCGTCGTCTACCTGCTCGCCCGAGTGGTCACCACGGTTATGATGTTGGTGCTGGCGAGCGTGCAGGGCCAGAACCCGTGGACGGGCCCGCACCCGGACTACTTCGACTTCGCGTCGATCTGGGATGGCCGCTGGTACGACATCGTCGCGGAGGCCGGCTACCCGAAGACCCTGCCGACCGGGCAAGACGGCACGCTGCAGCAGAATGCGTGGGCCTTCCTGCCCGGGTACCCGTTCGTCGTGCGAGGGCTGATGATCGCCACCGCGCTGCCCTGGTCTCCCGTCGCCGTCGCGGTGTCGTTCGGCTTCGGGCTTGGGGCGGCGCTGCTGTTCTATCGGCTGATGGCGTTGCGCCTGCCGGGTTCGGTCAGCCTCTTCGCGGTCGTGTTGTTCTGCGTCAGCCCGATCTCGCCCCTGTTCCAGGTGGCGTACGCCGAGTCCATGTACCTGTTCTTCCTGATGCTCGCGCTGTATCTCCTGCTGCGGCGACAGTACTGGTGGATGCTCCTGCCCATCGTGGTGATGGCGTTCACCCGTCCCAGCGGCCTCGCCTTCGCCCTCGCGTTGGGGTTCCACGTCGTCTACCGCTGGGTGGTGCGCAAAAAGGATCCGTTCCCGATGCGCGAGCGGGTGGCATCCGTTGTCGTCACGGGCGTGACAGGGATCAGCGGCATCGCATGGCCCGCGATCGCCGGCCTGGTCACCGGGGTGCCGAACGCATACACGGCCACAGAACTCACCTGGCGCTCCGACTACATCGGAGCGAATCACCTCCTGCCGTTCGCGCCGTGGTTCCAGGCGGTCGACTGGTGGTTCTCGGTGTGGCTGCGGGTTCCGGCCTGGTTGGGCTACCTCACTCTCGTGTTGATCCTCGCGCTATTCGCGCTCTCGTTGTTCAGCCCCGCAGTTCGCCGCCTCGGCGTCGACCTGCGATTCTGGCTGGTCGCATACGCCCTCTATCTGCTGGCCGTGTTCTTCCCGCAGTCCAGCACGTTCCGCCTGCTCGCGCCGATGGCACCGCTGCTTGGCGCGATCGCGCAGCCGCGCAGCAAGACGTATCGGATCGGCATGGTCGTGCTTTTCCTTGCGCTGCAGTGGGGGTGGCTTCTGCTCTGCTGGGGCGTCGACGGTGCGGACTGGTCACCGCCGTGATCCGTCACACGGCTACCTGATCTCACCGGCGATTTCGCCGCCGTTCACAGGATGGCGGATAATGGAGAGACATCCACGAAAGGGGAGCTACATGGCGGCCATGAAGCCGAGAACCGGAGACGGACCCATGGAGGCTGTGAAGGAGGGGCGCCTCATCATCGTGCGCGTTCCCCTCGAAGGTGGAGGCCGGCTCGTCGTTTCGGTCAATGACGCCGAAGCCAAGGAGCTCCACGACGTGCTTGCTGCAGTGATCCCGAGCAGCTGACACGCCAGCACTGAGAAACATCGAACGAGAGCGGATGCCTGAGGCATCCGCTCTCGTTCGCTCTGTCTCTTTTGTTGAGCAAAGCTCGACGATCGTTTACCCGGTCGCGCAGGCTTCGGCCGAAGCGGAAGCGGAAGCCTCTATTCGCCGAGCTTGGTGATCTGCAGAAGACCGTCTCCGACGGTGCTCAGTGCGCTCACCACGGCGGGGGAGGCCGCGATCTCGGTGACGAGCGTGCGGAAACCCGTGGTGATCTCGTCTCGCTGAGCCGGGTCGGCGACGCGACCCTTCCAAAGTGCGTGCGGCACGAGGACGGTGCCCCCTGGGCGAGCAAGTCGCAGTGCGTGCTCGACGTACTCGATGACTCCCGCGGGATCGGCGTCGACCAGTACCACGTCGTAGGCGTTCTCGTTCATGCGGGGAAGCACGTCGCGTGCTCGCCCGGTAATGAGCCGGACCCGTGACGGCTGGATGCCGGCGTCGGTGAAGTTCGATCGCGCGCCCTGCTGATGGTCGGCTTCGACATCGATCGACGTGAGCGTCGCCGCGGTGGCGCCGCGCAGCAGCCAGAGCCCTGAGACGCCTGCCCCCGTTCCCACCTCGAGCACGCTGCGCGCTGCGGTCGCCGCGGTGACGACAGCCGACTGCGCGCCGATGGCGGGCGAAATCGCGTCGATGCCCAATTCGAGCGACTGGGCTCGTGCTGCCTGGATGACTTCCGGTTCCGAGACGATGTCGGTCGCGAATCTCCAGCTTTGATCGTGGTGAGACACTCGTTTCCTTCCTTGCCGATAACAATACGGCCGCCCGCGGCGCGCACGCGCAGGCGCACGCGTTACTCTGTATCCGTGTTCGGTTTGACCATTGAGAAACTGGTGATCATCGGTGTGATCGCCGTCTTTCTGGTCGGTCCCAACCGACTACCGAAATACGCGGC
>DASZMW010000330.1:0-2104 GCA_035551735.1 Humibacter sp.
GCCATCGTCGGCGACGCCGCGAACTACCTGCTCGAGAACCAGTCGGCGACGATCGCGATCAACAACGAGAACCCGCTCTACGTCGAGCTGCCGGCCTCCGTCGTGCTCGAGGTGACCTACACCGAGCCGGGTCTGCAGGGCGACCGCAGCACCGGCGGCACCAAGCCCGCCACGGTCGAGACCGGGTATCAGATCCAGGTTCCGCTGTTCCTCGAGACCGGCACGAAGGTCAAGGTCGACACGCGCACGGGCGATTACCTCGGCCGCGTCAACTAGTGAGCGCCAGAAGCAAGGCTCGCAAGCGTGCCATCGACGTGCTGTACAGCGCCGACCTGCGGGGAGTCCCGCTCGCCAGCGCGTTGGCAGACGAGGCGCAGCGCGCCGCGAGCGAGCCATCACGTGAGGCATCCTGGCTCTACGCGCGCGAGGTAGTCGATGGCGTCATCGATCACGGCGATGAGATCGATGAACTGATTCAGACGTATGCGCAGGGCTGGACACTGGAGCGGATGCCCGCCGTCGACCGCGCCATTCTGCGGATGGGCGTCTGGGAGATGCTGTACAACCCCGACGTGCCAGACGGAGTGGCCATTTCGGAAGCCGTCGACCAGGCAACCATTCTCTCCACGGATGACTCGGCCAAGTTCGTCAACGGGCTGCTCGCGAAGATCGGCGCGGCTGTCGCGCACTGACGGAGGTTCACGACTGATGACGAGGAACATCGGCCGCCGCATCGGCACGGCCATGATCGGTGCGGCCATCGTCGCCGTGCTCGCGGCCTGCGCTCCGTCGACGGGAACCGCGACGACCCCTGCTTCATCGAGTTCGGCGAAACTACCCACCGGCGTCACGGGCGCGGCGGACTTCGACAAGGGAGCCCTGGTCGTCGGAGACGGCACGACGAAGGTGGCCACCTACATCGATCCGATGTGCCCATACTGCGGCCAGTTCGAGAAGGCCAACGGCCGAACGCTTGCCCAGTTGGTGAACGAAGGCACCATCACGCTGAGCATCCACCCACTGAACTTCCTGGACCCCAATTCGCAGGGCACGAACTACTCGTCGCGCGCGGGCAGCGCGCTGACCTGCGTGGCAGCATCCGATCCGAAGGCGACTCTCACCTACCTCGCCGCGCTCTACACCAATCAGCCGGAGGAGGGCTCTTCGGGCCTCACCGACGCGAAGTTGAAGTCACTGGCTCACGGCGTGGGTGCGACGGACGTCGACTCGTGCATCACCTCGCACAAGTACGCCGCGTGGCTGACGAACAACACTCAGACCGCGCTGAACGGTCCGATCCCCGATGCGGACATCAAGACGATCAAGGGCACGCCGACCGTGCTCGTGAACGGGCACCAGTACGGCGGTGACATCACCGACACGAAGGCGCTGAAGTCGTTCATCGCAGGCGGCGGCAAGTAGCCGGCTGCCTTCGTGCTCGGGTCCGCCGCTCCGCTGGCCGCGACGCTGCCGGTTCCGGATGCCTGGCGCATCCCGATCAGGTCGTGAAACGCTGCTCGATCGCTCCGTCTGTGTGCGTTCGTTCGTCGAAGGGACCTGGGATGACGGCGTGCCAGAAGGCGACTGCGGGAAAGTTCCTCGCTATTTCTGACACCGACCATTCGCCGGGATGGTGTGCGAACACCTGACGTGCAGCAGAGGCGCCGACCCCGGACCGGCGGTACTTGCGAACCACGAAGAACTCCGCCATCTCGATCGGATCGGTCAACCGAACCAGGGCGAATCCCGCAGGGTGATCGTCCACTCGGAACAGATATGCCCGACGATCGCGATCCGACCAGTATGCGTCGAGCCAGGGATAAGCGAATCGACCGTCCTCGCCGAGTTCCCTCTCATCGAACTGCGAGAAGTCGTGCAGATACAACTGCATCAGCCGTTCGATGAGATCGCGATCCCCATCCGCGGACGGGCTCACCGTCACTGCCATCCGGCCAGCCTAGTGAGCAGCCCGGTCGAGGCCCCACGTGCCGACCCTCCATCTGCAACTGATAGGCTGATCGGTCGAAGGCATCCTTTAACAGCCGTCCTGTGAGGCGGGGAAGGGGGTCGGCATGACGGCACGCACCGTGCTGCAGCAGGCTGA
>DASZMW010000331.1:0-2269 GCA_035551735.1 Humibacter sp.
CGACGACCTCCGGCACGGGACCGCCCGTTGCGACGTGCCCCCACCAGGCGACGACGAGCACGATCACCGCAGAGACGAGCAGGCCGAGGGCGGGCTCGAGGTGCACGGCCGCTGCGCCGACGACAGCGCCGAGTCCGATCAGCAGGACGGCGCCCGCCCGCCGGGCCCACGGCTGACCCTTGCCTGCGCCGAACACCGAGTCCGCCGCGAGCCCGGCGAGCGTGGACGTCACCACCACCGTCGTCACGTCTTTCACCGCGATGTGCCGCGCGGTCGCGGCCTGCGCGCCCATGCCGAGGCCGAGCATCCCGGTCACCGTCCACTGCACACCTTGCACAGGATGCCCACCCACTGCGAACAACACGACCGCGGCCGCGAGCAGCACGATCCCGACGCTCGTGAACATGATCGTCGAGAGCCGCGTCCAGCCCTCGTCAACGCGGCGCAGCACTCGGCCGCCGATCGCGGCTCCTGCCATGAAGCAGACGAGCGCGATGATCGGCCCGATGATGGGCAGGTTGTCCGCTCCGAGCAGCGCCATGCCGAGGATCACGACGTTGCCCGTCATGTTGCCGGTGAAGACGCGATCCAGTCCGAGGTAGCCGACGGCATCCACCACGCCGGTGGAGAACGTCAGCCCCAGCATCAGCCCGAGGTGCGTTCTCTCGTGCAGACCCCACGTCTTCGCCATGTCGTTCCTCCTCGTGAATAGCATCTCGATCACATCACACCTGCGAGGGCCGATCCTCGCGGGAGCGCTCTCAGGGTCATCGCGCGTACGAGAGAATGGATCGGTGAGCATCCCCCTCTCCGGAACATCCATCGATCTCGTCAACGGCGAATACCGCGCCTCCATCGCCACGGTCGGCGCGTCGCTGCGCTCGCTGACCTTCGCAGGGCGTGACCTCGTCGTGCCGTTCGACATCGGTGAGATCCGCCCGGCCTACCGCGGCGCGACGCTCGTGCCATGGCCGAACCGCATCGTCGACGGCCGGTACACGTTTGCCGACGTCGAGCAGCAGGTGCCTCTGACAGAGCCGCAGCGGGGCAACGCCCTGCACGGACTCGGCGCCTGGCTGGACTATCGGGTCGTGGACCGCGGTGACGATTTCGTGGAGCTGGCCGCGACCATCCAGGCTCAGCAGGGCTACCCGCACCGCCTCGACATCACAGCGCTGTTCCGTCTCGACGACGACGGCCTCACGACGGTCATCACCGCGCGCAACTCCGGTTCGGATGCCGCCCCCTTCGGCACCGGCCCGCACCCCTACCTCGTCGCCGGCGCCGGGCACGTCGACGACTGGACGCTCACCCTCCCCGCCTCCAGCGTGCTCACCGTGACGCCGGACCGCTTGGCGCCCATCAGGCTGGCGGATGTCTCGACCGAGCAGAGCGGAGACTTCGACTTCCGCGCTCCCAAGGTCATCTCCGAGGTCTTCATCGACCACGCGTTCACCGCTCTGAACAGAGATGCCGACGGCGTGGCATCCGTCGAACTGCGCGCGGCCGACGGGCACGGCGTCGCCATGCAGTGGGATGCCGCCTGCCCGTGGGTGCAGATCCACACCGCCGACCAGCCCGACCCCGCTCTCAGCAGGCTCGGCCTGGCGGTCGAGCCGATGACGTGCCCGCCCGATGCGTTCAACTCCGGAACGGATCTCATCGTGCTGGAGCCGGGCGAGACGTCGAGTGCGGGTTGGAGCATCCGGGCGTTCTGAGGGGCTGGTGAGCCCCGGTGCTCCGAGTCACTTGTCGACGGTCAAGCCCTTAGCCGCGCAGAGGTGACCCGCGTTCTTCGGATCACCCGGATAGACGTCGACGCGCTGTTCGTCGACGGTGCACGCGAACTGTTGCGGGGAGGCCTCCGCGGAAGCTTGCACGTTCTGCAGTTGGACGCAGTCCGCGCCCAGCGGGGTCACCGGCGTCGCGGATTCGATCGTGAGCCCGCTCTTCGGGTCGTCGATGAAGCTCCACATCGTGCCGTCCGTGAGGTGGATGGCGCCGCAACTGTGCCCCTGGGCGAGCTGCTGACGCACCAGTGCGTCGATGCCGTTCTCGACGTTCGTGAGGGTCTGAATGTGAGCGCACGCGCCAACGGGGTTTGCCCTCGCGACCGCGGCATCTTGCTCGGTCGAGTACGCCAGTTTCACGCTGGTCGTGGTCGCTGACTGCGATGGGTAACAGGAGACCGTGAAGGCAGGAGCCTGGTTCGTCAGCGGCGCCAGGGTGGCACCGCCGACAGCGACGCCACCGCCAAACAGAAGGACCG
>DASZMW010000332.1:0-10331 GCA_035551735.1 Humibacter sp.
TGCTGGTGCGCTCGAAACCATCGCGCAGAAAGAGGTCCCGAGCGGCGGCGAGTATCGCGGCACGTTTGGCCGGCTGCCCCTCGCGCACCGTCTTCTCGTGAGCCGTCGTCGTCATTCGATGCCTCCGCGAAGCATCCTACACTGACGGGTTTACTAACTACACTGCACAGTGTAGTGTGCTTTTCATGACGACAACGACTCCAGTCGACACCGCACATCCGGTGTCGCAGCGAAGGCTGAACCTGATCACTTTGGTGCTGGTCCTGGGCTCGATCACCACGATCCTCGACACGACGATCGTGAACATCGCGCTCGATCATCTGCATACGTCCTTCCATGCCTCGGTAGCCGACACCCAATGGGTGGTGACCGGGTATCTCCTCGCCTACGTCGCAGTCATCCCGGTGACGGGTTGGGCCTGCGAGCGATTCGGCACGCGGCGAGTGTGGATGTTCGCCGTAGCGTTGTTCATGATCGGCTCGTTGTTCTGCGGCTTCGCCTGGTCGCTGCCGTCTCTGATCCTCTTCCGCGTTCTGCAGGGCATCGGTGGCGGCATGGTCCTGCCTGTCACGATCACGCTCATCACCAGGGCGGCGGGCAAGGCGCGCATCGGTCGTGCCATCGCGACCATCGGGTTCATCGCCCAGCTCGGCCCGATCCTAGGACCGCTCATCGGCGGATCGATTCTCGACTCCGTCGGCTGGCACTGGCTGTTCTTCGTGAACATCCCGATCTGCATCGTCGCGCTGGTCCTCGCCCCGCTCTTCCTGCCGATGGGAACGCGGGACCGCGCCCAATCCCTGGACCTCGCGGGATTCGTGCTGCTCACACCAGGGGTCGTCGCGCTTGCGTACGGCATCAGCCAGGCGGCGGGCACGAACGGGTTCGCTGCGCCGGATGCCTGGCTGCCTCTGATCATCGGCGTCCTGCTTATCGCAGCCTTCGTGCTGCGCTCACTGCGAGCCAAGGGCGGCGCGCTGATCGACGTGCGCCTCTTCGTCCGTCGCAGTTTCGCGTTCAGCAGCGTGATCACGTTCGTCGCGGGGTTCTCGCTCTATGCACTCATGTTCCTGCTGCCGCTGTTCTACCAGCAGATCCGCGGGGAGTCCGTGTTCACAACCGGACTGCTCCTCATCCCGCAGGGCCTCGGCACGATGTGCTTCATCCTCGTCAACCGTCGCCTCGCCGGTCGTGTCGACACCCGTTTCGTCATCGCGGGCGGCGTGGCGATCTCAATGATCGGCATCTTGCCGTTCGCGCTCGCTGGCGTGAGCGGAGGGGACGTCATCCTGCTCGCCGGCCAGTTCCTGCAGGGGTTCGGCATGGCCGCGGTCTCGTTGCCCGTCATGACCCTCGCGTTCGCGGGCCTCAGCCACGACGAGACCCCGCGCGGCAGCGCAGCATTCAGCATCGTCAAGCAGGTGGGAGCGCCGTTCGGAGTGACCGTCATCGCAGTCATCCTGCAGCACTTCCTGACAGGGACGACCACGCCGAGTCAGGCGCTGTCCGCATTCAACGCGACCTTCTGGTGGGTGCTCGCGCTCAGCATCGTTCCCCTCTTGTTCGCCTTCCTGATGCCTGGCCGACGAAGGGACAAGGTCGAAGCGATGCGGGCTGCGGGCGGCTCGGAGTCGATGATGGAATCCGAGTCCGAGACGCGAAGCTGAGTCGGATGCGTTGAACCTCGGCTGCTGGCCGGACGGCCCGCGGCTGAGGTGCTCCGGCGCCCTTCGACTCGCTTCGCTCGCTCAGGGAGCTGACCTTCAGGGAGGCGGCTCGCTTCGTTCGCTCAGGGAGCTGATGCTCTGGGGACTGGGTCGCTTCGCTCGTCCTGGGGCAGCGCTGGCCTCAGCCGAAGATCATCGGGCGGTCTTCGTCCTCGTTCGCGCCGTTCAGTGACAGGTCGAGGTCGACCAGCACGGGCACGTGATCGCTGGGGGCGTCGCCCTTGCGCTCGTTGCGGTGGATGCTCGCGTGCGTGACGAGGTCGGCAAACGGCTGCGACCCCATGATGAAGTCGATGCGCAGGCCTTCGTTGCGCGGGAACCGCAACTGCTTGTAGTCCCAGTACGTGTAGCCCTCGGGCTGATAGTGCCGCACGACATCCGTCAGCCCGACGGTCTCGAATTCGGCGAACGCTGCGCGCTCCGGCGGCGAGATGTGCGTCGACAAGCCGGGGACGAGGCTGGGGTCGCCAACGTCGGCATCCGTCGGCGCGATGTTCCAGTCGCCCATCAGTGCCAGCGGCTGGTCGGGGTTGTCGGTGAGCCAGGTGCGGGCATCCGCCGCGAGGGTCGCGAGCCAATCGAGCTTGTACGCGTAGTGCGGGTCATCGAGCCCGCGCCCGTTCGGCACGTAGAGGCTCCACAGGCGCAGGCCCCCGACAGTGACGCCCATGGCACGTGCCTCGAGCGGAAGATCGGCGCCCTCCTGCCCTTTGGCGAACCCGGGCATGCCGTCGAACGACGTGACGACATCGTCGAGGGGAAGGCGCGACGCGAAGGCGACGCCGTTCCACTGGTTCAGCCCGTGGATCGCCAGCTCATAGCCGGCCTCCTCGAACGCCTCGCGCGGAAACTGCTCGGGCTTGCACTTGATCTCCTGCATGGCGAGCACGTCAACGTCTTCACGCACGAGCCAGTCCACGGTGCGGCCCACGCGGGCCCGAATCGAGTTGACATTCCAGGTGGCCACACGCATTCCGCCAATCTAGCGGCTGCCGCCGACAGCGATCATGGTGAAACTGGCTGTGTTGAACGGGAGGGGGGGGCTCGACTACTCAGGTAGCCGAGCCCCCGCTCCCGCCGGGTGATCCCGCGTCAGCGAACGTGCACAGTGACCGTGACGGTCTTGAGCACGGCCGGCAACTTGGTGGTGTCGACCTTCAGGATCTCGCCGTTGTCCTCTTTGCCAGTCGCAGGCAGCATCTTCTGGTGCACGCCCCAGGTGCCGTCGGCATCCGGCAACGGGCTCGCGTCGCCGTTGTCGCCGATGTAGTCGATGCCGAAGTCGTCATCGTTGGACAGGTAGAGGGTCTTGCCACCGTCTGCAGTCGCGACACCCTCGACCTTGTCGTGCCCGAAGAGCGCGCCGCTCGGGTCGAGTTGGCTGAGCAGCGTTCCCACCTGCAGGTACGGCTGCTTCTGCGCGACGTGGACGCCGGCCGTGCTGAGGGCCGCGAGGGCGGCGTTGGTGCCATCGGTCCCGACGAACGCTTCGGGAGACTTGCCGTCGATCGTCAGGTTGCTGACATCTGTCGCGCCGTTGATGTCGACCTCGTAGAGCGTCTTCTGGGCGAACGGCTCGAAGTTTCCGTCGCGCTCGTCGACCAGGAACTTGGTGTTCGACAGGGCAGTGATCTCGCTGTTGGCGTCACCGGTGGTTGCCGGATCGTCCAGCAGGTAGAGGTACTGCTTCGTCTGGAACGTGTGGAGATTGATCGTGATGATGCGGGTCGCGGCAACCTTGCCGGCCTTGGTGCTGCCCAGATCGGGTACCTGTAGAGCAGACTGCATGGCGCCCACGAGTGTCGAGCCGTCCGGCGTGATCGTCAGTCCTTCCATGCCCTTGTTGGTCAGCCGGTCCGCAAGAACGGCCGGCAGGTACCCGACGATCTTGTGGAACTTGTTGTTCGGGCTGTTCTTGTCGGGCGTCAGTCGGCCGATCTCGAAGCCATTCGCATCGAAGTGCGTGATGTACGGCCCGTACTCGTCCGACACCCAGAAGGTGCCGTCTGGCAGAGCCACGAGACCCTCGGAGTCGTATCCGTCCGGGTCGCTCGCCACCGGCACTCCCACTGTGCCGTGACTGTCGGCGACGCTATCGATCGTCTCCGAGGTGTCGGGTGCAGGCGGTCGACCGCTGTACGCCTGTCCGAGTTTGCCGGCGGGTCCCTTGACGTTCTTGGGCCCCTTGAGCGTGATCGTCTTCAGCAGTTCGGCTTTGCCGTTCACGAGTTTGAACTCGCCGATCTGCGGCGTGAAGCTCGGCAGCGGCTCCGACTTGTTGCCGAGCGGGTCATCGGCGTTGGGCCCACGATCGGTGACGCCGTAGAACCAGCCCGCCCTGCCGGGGACGGGCGCCAGCGAGGAACCGTATCCCTCGCCCGAGATCGAGGTGGTCGTGCCGTTCGGGCCGGCGACCGTGCCCAGCGGTGGCAAGGCCTTGCCCTTCGCCGTCGCATCCTTGAACAGCTGAACTGCGTCGGACGCCGTGTAGGTGAAGGAGTCGGTGCCTGAGAAACCGGGTTTCGGGGTGTAGGTGAACGTGCCGTCGGCGTTGATCGCGACGGTGCCGTTGGCGGGGTTCGTGCTGCGAACGACCGCGGTGGCGCCGCGGTCGTTCTGCAGAACGTTGCCGGTGACGACGCCGTGGCCGGAATAGGAGTCCGCAGACACCGCGAAGTCATGCGACGGCACGGAAGTGAAGCCCACTGCTTGTGCTGCGATGGCGCCGGTGCCGACCAACGCGACGGTGGCGCCGAGGGCCACGACGATTCGGGTGCGTTTGCGCGAGAGGGGTCTTGAGGTCATGAGCCTGAAGTTGTCGACAGTGAGTGAATATCAAGTCGAAGTGCGATGAACCGCAGATGTTCAACGAGAGAACGCTGGGCGACTCCGACCCGAACGGCTGCGTGCCGCTCGAGTGCGAGGATCGAACCATGCCCTCGATTCAGGATGCCTCCACTCGCCTCGCCGACGCCGTCATCCTCGACATCGGTGAGACGGTGCTCGACCGCACGCGTGAATACGCCGCGTGGGCGCGCTTCTTCGGGGTGCCGGCGCACACGTTCTCTGCCGTGTTCGGCGCCATGATCGCGCGCGGTAGCAAGGTCGCGCAGGTGATCGAGTCGTTCGCGCCCGGCACGCCGTATGTGGAGCTTCTCGAGGCTCGCCGAGCCGCCGGACTCGACGTGGGCATCGAGGAGGCCGACCTCTATTCCGACGTGAGGGAAGCGCTGGCCGAGCTCGAGGCATCCGGAACCGTGGTCGGGATCGCCGGCAACCAGCCGGCGCTCACCAGCGAGCGGTTGCAGGCGCTCGATCTCGGGGCGGCGTTCATCGCCTCGTCGACCGATTGGGGCGTTGCCAAGCCCTCTGCCGAGTTCTTCGTTCGTGCCGCTGGCGAAGCGGGAGCCCGGCCGGAGCGCACGGTGTACGTCGGCGATCAGATCCGCAACGATGTGCTCGCACCACAGGCGGCCGGGCTGGCGACCGTGCGCATCCGTCGTGGGCCGTGGGGCTTCATCGAGCACGACGCTGATGCGGAGAGCGGATGCCTCGCCGTCGTCGACTCGCTCCTCGAGCTGCCGGCCGTGCTCACGGCCTGATCGGCCCGGTCCACATGTATGGCAGGGGCATAGACTCCGCCTAGGAAACTGTCGGGCCAACCGAGAAGAGTGGCCTTTGACGCGCTCCGCGGGGCGCGGGGAGGATCCGAAAGTGCACAGGACATCGCTCACACTGCCCAGCAGGCAGTCCAAGCCGCGTTCGCGCGGACGAACCATGATGATCGACGGCGGCATTCCGACCGCTCAGTTCATCGACATCGTCGAGAGCCACAGCGACCTCGTCGACGTAGTGAAGTTCGGCTGGGGCACCGCGCTCGTGACGGCGCAACTCCAGCACAAGATCGACTCCGTGCTGGCGAACGACGTCGACTTCTACTTCGGCGGCACGCTCTTCGAGAAGTACGTGTCGCAGGGCCAGTTCGATCAGTGGCGTGCGTTCGTGGACGGATTCGGAGCGCGAACCGTCGAGATCTCGAACGGCACGATCGCGTTGTCGAACGAGCGCAAGGCCGACTACATCGCCAGGGTCGCCGGCGACTACAAGATCTACAGCGAGGTCGGCTATAAGGAATCGGAGCGCTCCGAGACGATGCGCCCCGAGCTCTGGGTGCGCTACATCAACGAAGATCTGGCTGCCGGTGCCGACACCGTCATCACAGAGGCGCGCGAGAGCGGCAAGAGCGGCATCGCCAGGGCGAACGGCGAGCTGCGCTTCGGGCTCATCGAGGAGATTCTCGAGTCGGGCATCGACGTGAATCGCCTCATGTTCGAGACGCCGACCAAGGAGCTTCAGACCTACTTCATCAAGCGGGTCGGCTCCGACGTGAACGTCGGCAACATCGCCCACTCCGACCTCGTGCCGCTGGAGACGCTGCGTCTGGGCCTGCGCAGCGACACGTTGCTCGCGCTGGACGCCGCCATCGACCCCGACTTCGGCTCTGGCGACGAACCGCACACCACCGAACTGCAAGGCACCGAACTGCAAGGAGAAGACACCAATGCGTGAGCCCCGCGACGCTTTCCACCTCGCCATCCCGGCCCGTGACCTCGACGAGGCATACGACTTCTACGTAAAGGGCCTGGGTTGCAAGCTCGCGAGGCGCTACGACGACCGCATCACGCTCGACTTCTTCGGCGACCAGGTGGTCTGCCACCTCTCGGAGAACTACGACCTCGACCCGGGCATGTACCCGCGCCACTTCGGCGTCACGTTCCGTGAAGCGGATGACTGGCGTCGGCTGGTCGCGCTCGCACGCACCCGCGAGCTGGAGTTCTTCGTCGAGCCGTTCCATCGCTTCGAGGGCCGCGTCGAGGAGCACGAGTCGTTCATGCTGAAGGATCCGTCAGGCAACCTTCTGGAGTTCAAGTACTACGCAGACCCCCGCATGATGTATTGACCCGGCGGGAGGCCGCTCGCCTACCAGCCGCCTCCGCCTCCGCCACCGCCTCCGCCGCCGGAGAAGCCGCCTCCGCCTGAGCCGCCGAACGAACTCGAGCTGCCGCTCGTCGACGCGGGGGTCGTGGCGAAGCTCGAGCTGGACATCGCGGTCGACAGGTATGCGAGGCCGAGGAACGGCGCGGGCCCGCTGTACCAATCCGGCGAGGACTGGCCTGTCGTCGCGTAGCGATCCTGCAGCACCTTCACCCACTGCTCGGATACTCCGAGCACCATCGCGTAGGGCAGCACCTTCTCGTACAGCTTGATGACGGCGCTCGCGTCCTGCACGTTGATGCGCTCGGCCGTCGTCGGTGATTGCAGAAACTTCAACCGGTCGGCCTCGGCGAGCTCGATGTATTCCTTCAGGCCCTCGAGGTGGTCCCGCACCTCTGCGCCCTTGTCGGTGATGCGCAGTCTCGGCGCCGAAAGCGCCATGAGCACGATCGCGAAGATCGCGGCAGCGATGTCCGGCACGGCCACCCACCAGACGCCGGCCTTGTTGATCCCTGCGAAGACGAGGTGCACGATCGGCGCGACGATCAGCAGGAACGTGAGCAGGCGCATCCAGCCGGCGCCCGCCTTCTTCGGGCGCTCGCGCAGTCCGAGATCGGTGACGCGTTTCGGAGCGGATGCCCGGTGTGCGGCGAGCGCATCGCCCAGTGTGCGGTCGGTCTGGTCGAGTACCCGGTAGGTGCCGACGCCCGATCCGGGGAAGAGTACCCCGAGCAGCGACACCTCGGACTCGTCGAGAGCCGACCAGTCCGCGTTCTGCAACGTCACGTAGTAGCGAGAGCTTGCGGGTGCTGTCGTGTTCTCCGAGATGGTGAGGTACTTCTTCACAGCGAGGCCGACGAGCTCGGCGGAGAATGCCGTGCCGCTTCTGCGCAGGAAGTCGGCGGCGAGCATCGGCCACACGCCCTTCGGAGCGTCGTATTCGGCGATGATGATGCCGCGACCCTTGGCATCCCGGTACGGACCGGTGCGCAGATAGATAACCCACGCGAGCAGTCCGAGCAGCGGGATGAAGAAGAGCCACGGAATGACGGTCCACTGCCACTCTTGGCTCGCGTGCGGAGGCTCGGCGAAGGCGGCGTTCGTGAACCCGACTGCCACGGTGAGCGACTTGTACGCGAAGACCTGCGCGACGGTCGAGGTGATGGTGTCGCCGTCGCGAGCGATCGTGCACGGCTGCGGTGAGGCATCCGTCTCCGATGCCGACGGATAGCACGCCAGCTGACCGTTCAGGCCGCTCGCGATGCCGTCGTGCAGGCGGAGGCGCACGGATGTCTCGCCGATCGGCGACGACCATCCGGTTCCGTTGACGTCCCAGTACAGCTCGGCGTCGTTCGTGTCGGCGAAGTGCCGAACGACGTTCTTCAGCGTGTAGTGCAGCACGTAGGTCTTCGCGCCGTGCACGTACGTGTTCTTGTCGCCGATGCGCAGCACGAGCATGTCGGAGCCGTAGCTTGAATCGTCGCTGCTGACGACGGAGTAAGGCTGGGTGACGCCCCCGGCATCCGTGATGCTCGTGACGTGCACATCGAGCGGGATGTCGTCGTTGTACGTCGGAATCGCACGCTCGATGCCGTGGTTCGTGTCGCTGTCGGGGAACCGTACGGCGATCGTCTCGGTCACCGCCATCGACGACTGCTTGTTCGCGTCGCGATGCAAGTCGAACACGGCGTCGAAGCGGTCGACGGTGAGCGTGGAGACGGGGTCGTCGGAGAAGGCGCTGAGTGCGGGGAGGGCCGGGGCGGGCGCCGAGGCGGATGCCTGCCCGGATGCCTGCGCTGCGGCCGCGGGTGCAGCACCGATGGCGCCCAACGCGATCAGCGTGAGCAGCACGGCGGCAACGGATGCGATGCGATGGCGCATCGTCCAAGGCTAGCGGGCGCGCGTGGTACGGCCCGGTCTGCGGCTGCCTGGCCGACGGACGTTCACCCGCGGATGCCGACGCGTGACTCTTTCGCGCCCGCCGGAGCTGTTCGTCGGCAGAGTCGGTGTGCCATCGTGGGCGTCGTGGACGATGAACGGCTGGCCCAACTCGGCTCCATCGAAGTGCCGGTGTCGGCGCTGGAGGCGCCTGGAGTGTCTCTCGCGGCACTTCTCGATGAGCATCACGCCGAACTCGAATCGCCATCCGACGACAGCGACGCACCGGTCGATGGTTGGCGCGTTCTACCCCAGCGGGAAGACCCCGCATTGGTCGTCGCCGCGCCGGTCGACAACGAGTGGTTCCTCGGTCGGCTGGCAGACCGGCGACGGCCGACCCCGTCTGCACCTGTCCCAGAAGGTGCCTCGGTACCCGTCGAAGGCCGAACGGCGAGCGGGCCTCGAACTCCGCTGGCCGGATGGCGCGCGCGACGTACCGATCGCCGCGCTGTTCGCCGACGTGGTGAACGTGTCGGACGAGCGGTGGACGCCGTTGGGGATCGACAACTTCCGCACGATCGGGGTGATCGAGCCGGGTCGCGTTCCGTCGAACCGTCGTCGTGGCCACTTCTTCGGGTGGGTCGCAGACGGCCGGACCGGGTTCATCCTCGACCCCGGCGAATACGCCAGGGTGAGCGTCGACATACCGCGAGAGGCGATCGCGGAGGCGCACGAGGGAGAGTATTCGGTCTCGGCCGTCGTCCACTCGTTCGGTCTCTGGGCCGCCGAGCCTCTGGTCACGACGATCACGGCATCCGACATCGCGGCCGCCGCCCTGCGTCGGCGCGCGCGTCGGCCTCCTCCGCCGTCGCCGAACGGCGATTCGACCCATTGAGGGGCCGGGCGACGTGACGTTCGACCGGGATTCACAGCCGTTCCCCGCATATCCTTGTCATCGTGACCGACACGCGCCAGCAGCTCATCGACTACATCAAGGCCGACGCCGTCTTCCACGGTGACTTCACTTTGACCAGCGGCAAGAAGGCATCCTTCTACGTCGACCTGCGAAAGGTGAGCCTCGATCACCGGGTGGCGCCGCTCATCGGGCAGGTCATGATCGACCTGATCGCGGACATCCCGAACGTGGATGCCGTCGGAGGCATGACCATGGGCGCGGACCCGATTGCGACTGCGGTGCTGCACCAGGGTGCTGCGCGCGGGCTGGCATATGACGCGTTCGTCGTGCGCAAAGAGCCGAAAGATCACGGCCGTGGCAAGCAGGTGGAGGGTCCCGATCTGTCGGGCAAGCGCGTGATCGTGCTCGAGGACACCTCGACCACCGGTGGCTCACCGCTGCAGGCCATCGAGGCGCTGAAGAAGGTCGGAGCCGAGATCGCGGCGGTGGCCGTCGTCGTCGACCGCAACACCGGAGCGCGCGAGGTCATCGAAGAGGCCGGCTACCCCTACTACGCCGCCATCGGACTGGACGATCTGGGCCTCTCGTAGTGGCAGCGGGGTTCGGCAACGGACGCGACGGGTCCGACGATTCCGACGACGATTTCGCATCGCTGTTCGGCGGCCTCGGTGACGAATCTTCCGAGGAACCCGACGCATCCGAGACGGAGCGGCGGCGTCGCCGAGGGGCGCGGGCGGATGCACGGGGGCCCGCGGTGCCGCCTGTAACGCCGGCACCGCCCGTCCCGCCCGTACCGCCGCAGGTTCCCGCGGCTC
>DASZMW010000333.1:0-5565 GCA_035551735.1 Humibacter sp.
CGGCTCGACGGATGCCGCCTGCGCGCTGTGCTCACGGCATCCGTCAGCCGCGGGGTCACCGCTGAGATGAACGCGCACGTCACCTCACGACCGAGCACCGAACCGAGCCTGGATGCCATGTCGCGGCAGTCCGCGACAGCCCGCGCATCGCTGCTGCCCGCCGCAGCGAGCACCACGACGTCGTCGTCGCTCCCGCGGGACTCGGACAGCCCCGCCTCCCGCAACCGACGGACGAGCACGTCGACCAGCCGATCGTCGGGGCCGAGCGCCGCGGCGAGCACCGAGGGCGAGGCATCCGCGTGCACCGCTTCGCGCATGTCGACGTGCACGTGATAGCCGGCGGAGAGCAGCAGCGGCACCACGATGGAACCGCGCCCGCCCGCCAGGGTCGATGGCAGGTCCGGCTGCTGCACGTCGACGAAGCCGGAGACGACACGGCGATCGTCCAGACGTTTGCCGACGGCGTCGACCAGCGCCGCAACCGCCGTGCGGCCTAGCGGGGATGACGTGCCGTGCGAAACGAGGGCCAGCGAGCGCTGCTGCGTCACGCCGCCGCCGCGATCTCGACGAACCCGCCGACGACTCGTGTGGCGTAGGTGGCCAGCGAGGGCCCTGACTCGCTCAGGCACTCGCCCGTCGCCAGGTCGTAGACCTGCTTGAGCAGCGGGGAAGCGATCGTCGGGCGAGCACCCTTCGAGCCCACGATGCCACGGGCCATCACGGGAGCCGAGGTCTTCGGGTCGCGATGGTCGACGGCGTAGAGCTCGTCGGCGCCGACCAGGAACAGGGCGACCTGCCTCTCCGGCAGCAGTACGGCCTCGCCCCATCCCGGCTCGAGGTCGTCGACCCGGCAGACGCGCTGCCACGCGACCGCGTGCGCACCGTCTTGTCGCAGCGCAGGAGCGATGTCCTCGTGAACGGCCGGTTCGATGGTCAGTGTCACCGTGGTCTCCTCACGCCGGGGACGGTTGGCCGCAGATCGCGGGCCTCGTCCTCGAGGGTAGGCAGCGCATGTTACGAGCGATCGAAGGCGTGTTTCGGTCGAGTGACTTCGGTCTCACACCGCGGCACCTCGCGTGTAGGGGCGCTGTAACGGTCGTTCACGCTCCCGAAAAGAAGTGGAAACAGCCCGTTCTTAGGCTCGCTTCACGAGCCAGGCGACCGAAGGGAAACCCCAGATGAGCGACGATCGAGGCCGCACCGTCCAGGAACGGGCAACGGATGCACGGCGCGTGGTCGTGATCGGTGCGGGACCGGCCGCCCACCGGCTCGCCGACGCGATCAATTCGCGCGACGACGCGGGAACACTGCACGTCACGGTGCTGGGTGACGAACCCCACCAGCCGTACGACCGGGTCTCGCTCAGCCACCGGTTACTGGGCGAGGAGGATCTCACTCTCGTGCCGACGAGGTCATGGGATGCCGAACGCGTGCGTCTGCGCACCGGCGTTCGTGCCACCCGGATCGATCGCGCGGCGCGCATCGTCCAGACGGATGACGGTGCAGAGCATCCGTATGACGAGCTCGTACTCGCCACCGGTTCGACCGCCCCTGTGCCCGAGATCAGAGGCAGCGAGCACGCCAGGGTGTACCGCACGCTCGAGGATGTCGACGCCTTGGTCGCGGAGTGCGCGCGGGTGCGCGAACGCACCGATCGCGCACCGCGCGTGCTCGTGGCGGGCGGCGGGTTGCTCGGCCTCGAAGCCGCAGGCGGGCTCGCCGGGCTCGGTGCCGAAGCGACAGTGGTGCACTCCGGGGGCTGGCTGATGTCGGCTCAGCTCGACGAGGGAGCCGGACAGGCGCTGTCGCGGCTGATCGCAGGGCACGGGATTCGGCTCGAGCTCGGCACGCGACCACAGGAACTGCTCGTCGAGAACGGGAGCGTGCACGCGGTCAAGCTCACGAACGGCAAGGTGGTGGACGCCGACATCGTCGTGTTCGCGATCGGCGTGACGCCGCGCGACGAACTCGCCCGCGAGGCGGGCCTCGACGTCGGCGAGCGCGGCGGGGTCGTGATCGGCACCGACTGCCGCAGCTCCGACCCGAACGTCTTCGCGATCGGCGAGGTCGCCAACGTGTTCGGCCGCTGCGTCGGCCTCGTCGCACCGGCGAATGCGATGGCCGAGACGGTCGCGGACCGGCTGCTCGGCGGCGACGCCGAGTTCTCTGCTATCGACGACGCGACGAGTCTCAAGCTCTCCGGCGTCGACGTTGCCTCATTCGGCGACGCGCTCGGCGCGACATCCGGCGCCCTCGAGATCGTCTACGCCGACCCCGCCCGAGGGCTCTACCAGAAGATCGTCGTCTCGCAGGATGCGAAGACCCTGCTCGGCGGCGTCTTCGTCGGCGACGCTGCGCCGTACTCCTCGTTGCGGCCCATGCTCGGCCGTGAGCTCGGCGCCGAACCCGCCGCCTACCTCTCGGCGGGTGGCGAAGCCCCTTCGGGAGCGGACCTGCCGGACGACGCACTCGTCTGCTCCTGCAACATCGTCACGGCCGGCACGGTACGGGAGGCCGTTCGCAGCGGCGGCGAAGCCGGTGAGGGATGTCATGACCTCGGCTCGCTCAAGACCTGCACGAGAGCAGGCACCCAGTGCGGTTCGTGCGTCCCGCTCGTGAAGAAGCTCATGGAACAGGAGCTGACCGCCGCGGGAGTCGCCGTCTCACACGCTCTCTGCGAGCACTTCGCGATGACCAGGCAAGAGCTGTTCGACGGCGTGAGGGTGCTGGGGCTGGCGTCGTTCGACACCATCGTCGAACGCTTCGGCTCGGGGCGCGGCTGCGACATCTGCAAGCCGGCCGTGGCATCCATGCTGGCGAGCCAGGGCGGATACATCCTCGACGAGGGTCGCGGCACGCTGCAGGACACGAACGACCGCGCACTCGCGAACATGCAGAAGGACGGCAGCTACTCCGTGGTGCCGCGGATCCCGGGTGGCGAGATCACGCCGCAGAAGCTGGCGGTCATCGCCGCCGTGGCCGAGAAATTCGGTCTCTACACGAAGATCACCGGCGGGCAGCGCATCGACATGTTCGGCGCCCGCCTCGATCAGCTGCCCGACATCTGGCGGGTACTCGTCGACGCCGGCTTCGAATCCGGCCAGGCCTACGGAAAGGCGCTGCGCAATGTGAAGAGCTGCGTCGGTTCGACGTGGTGCCGCTTCGGCGTGCAGGACTCGGTGGCGATGGCGATCCGTCTTGAACTGCGATACCGCGGTCTGCGTGCACCGCACAAACTGAAGATCGGTGTTTCCGGATGCGCGCGCGAGTGCGCAGAAGCGCGCGGCAAAGACGTCGGCGTGATCGCGACGGCAGAGGGCTGGAACCTCTACGTCGGCGGAAATGGCGGTCTGCAGCCTGCACACGGACAACTGCTGGCGACGGACCTCGACGACGAGAGCCTGATCAGGTACATCGACCGGTACTTCATCTATTACATCCGCACGGCGGATCGCCTGCAGCGCACCGCCCGCTGGATCGAGGACCTCGATGGCGGGCTCGACCACGTGCGCAGCGTCGTCGTCGATGACGCCCTCGGCCTGGCCGACGAGCTGGAGGCGACGATGCACCGTCACGTCGACGATTACCAGGACGAGTGGGCTGCCACCCTGGCTGACCCTGAACGGCTGCGCCGCTTCCGTTCCTTCGTGAACGCACCGGACGCCCCGGACACCGGTCTCCCCCGGGTGATCGAACGCGGACAGCCACGGCCTGCTCGTCCCGGCGAGGCCCCGATGCCCGTCTCGCTCGGCATGCCGACGGCGCCGCCGCGAGACGCTCTTTCGACCGAAGGGAGCCGCTCGTGACCACGATCGGGAGCGTGACCCTCGTCGGCGGCGGACCGGGCTCCGCCGAGCTCATGACGGCTGCCGCATTCGATGCGCTCGCCCACGCCGACGTCGTGCTCTACGACCGGCTCGCACCACACGATCGGCTGGCCGACTGGGCACCGCGCGCGTTGCTCGTCGATGTCGGCAAGCAGCCGGGCCATCACGCGGTCGCGCAGCCCGAGATCGAGCGGATGCTCGTGGATCATGCGCTGCACGGCTCACGTGTGGTGCGGCTCAAGGGCGGCGATTCCTACGTGTTCGGGCGAGGCGGCGAGGAGGTGCTCGCCTGCCGGAAGGCCGGTGTTCCGGTGCGCGTCATTCCGGGAGTCAGCAGCGCGACCGCTGTGCCGGCCGCGGCGGGCATCCCGCTCACGCATCGCGGCATCAGCCACCTGTTCACCGTCGTGTCGGGACACGCGCCGCTGAGCGATGACGAACACCGGCACCTGGCAGGTCTTGGCGGCACGATCGTCGTGCTGATGGGAGTCGGAACGCTGCCGACGCTCTCGGCGGGGCTCGCGAGGCACGGACTGGATGCCGGCACTCCGGTCGCCGTGATCGAACGCGGGCACACCCCCGGGCAGCGCACGACCATCGCCGAACTCGCCGACATCGTCACAGTGACTGCGTCTGCGGACGTGTCGTCTCCCGCCGTGATCGTGATCGGTGAGGTCGTACGGCTTGCGTGGCATGGCGACACGGAAGCCGCCCAGCGTCTTGCCGACACGGCAGAACTCGTACAGCCATGATCGGCGACCCGCCGATTCCGGGGTTCCGGCCCGACCAACTCCAAGGGTTCCGAATCGGCGTCACCAGCGACCGTCGCAGCGGAGATCTCATCGATGCGCTGGAGCGGCGTGGCGCTCAGGTGCTGCACGCACCGGCGATTCAGATGGCGAACACGGATGCCGACGATCCCGTCATCGCGGACACGCGCACGGTGCTCGACGCGAAACCGGACATCCTGCTCGCCACGACCGCCTATGGCATCCGCCGCTGGTTCGAGGTGGCGGATGCCGCGGGTCTCGGTGACGCGCTCGTTGCGACCTTGGCGGACGTCGACATCCTGGTGCGCGGACCGAAAGCGAGGGGCGGCATCCGCGCAGCCGGGCTCGATGATCACGGAATGAGCGATGAGGAGACCACCGCATCGCTCATCGATCGTGTCCTTGAACGCTACTCGGCGGGAAAGGTGATCATCGTGCAGGTACACGGCTACACCGACGAGCCTCAGCTCGAACGCCTGCGATCGGCCGGACATCGGGTGCTGACTGTCTCGCCGTATCGTTGGCTCGCGCCGGACGCTTCGGATGGGCGCGTGCTGCGGCTCATCGACGCTGCGTGCTCCGGTCGTCTGGACTGCATCACCTTCACCAGCGCGCCTGCCGTCGACGCCTTGTTCCGCACCGCCGAGTTGATCGGCCGACGAGAGGATCTGATCCGTACGATGTCCGATCGCGTGCTCGCGGCCGCCGTGGGCCCGGTCACAGCCGCCCCGCTGATCAAGCTGGGCGTGACCCCGATCCAGCCCGATCGCCATCGTATGGGCGCGCTGATCCGTCTGGTGTGCGAGGAGCTCGAGGAGCGCAGAGTGGAATACGTGACGAGCTCGCGGGGCACCATCGAGCTGCGAGGCTCGATGATCATCATCGATGGCGTGTGCACCCTCCTGCCGCCTTCCTCTCTCATGCTCTTCCGTATCATCGCGAGAGCACGCGGCGCGGTCGTGACGAGA
>DASZMW010000334.1:0-10512 GCA_035551735.1 Humibacter sp.
ACCCGCCGCTCACGACCGTGCAGCAGGATTTCCGCTCGGTCGGGCGTCGCGCCATCGAGATGCTGGTCGCGCGCGTCGAAGGCGGAGAGCAGCAGACCGAGCACGCCCTGCTCGACCCGACATTCATAGTGCGCAAGAGCACTGCGAAAGCCAACAAGCAGCGGGTCGACGCGAAGGGCTGACCCCTCACGCGAGCGGCTCGGCGGCCTGCGGGTGGCTCGCCGCAGCGGAACGCGCGCGCACCCCGCCGCTGTGGAGGAACTCCGCGACGGGGAGGGTCGCCGCGCCGAGGGCGACGGCATCCGTTCCGAGCTGCGCACGCACGAGCTCGAGTCGCTCGAAGGGACGGGCCAGTGAATTCTCGCCGACAGCGGCACGGATGCGCGGCAGCACAGAGTCGTCGAGCGCGTGCCCCAGCCATCCGCCGATCACGATGCGCTCAGGCGTGAACAGGTTGACGAGATTCCCGAGGCCGACGCCGAGGTACTCGACGAGTTCGTCGACGACCTGGGTCGCCACGTGATCCGAATCGTCGGCGCAGAGGATGGCCAGCGTGCGCTCCTCAACCTCGCGAGGGTCCGCTGCGCGGGTGCGTCGCTTGAGGTGGTCGTAGCGGGAGACGATCGCGTCGGCTCCGGCATAGGCCTCCAGACATCCCTTCGCACCGCAGACGCACTCACGTCCCCCCGCGACCACCTTGGTATGGCCGAGCTCGGCGGCGAACGCGCCGGTGTCTCCGTCCGGCGTGGAGACGATGCTCGCGCCGACACCCGCTCCCAGCAGCACGATGATGGCGTTGCCGCGGTCTTTGGCGGCGCCGAACCAGCGCTCGGCCTGCCCGAGCGTGTTCGCGCCGTTGTCGACGACGAGGGGGAGCGCGGTGCGGTCGCGCAGCATCCGTTCGATCGGCACGGTGCCCCAGCCGATGCTCTGGTCGTAGACGACGGCCTCGGCGACCTGCGCGCCGGCATCCTGTGCACCGGCATCCGCTGGGCGTCGCTCGACGAGTCCTGGCACGCCGACGCCGACGCCCAGCACGTCGGCGTCGTCGACATCGGACTCCGCGACGACCGCCTCGATGCCCTCGATGACTTGCTCGACGACCTCGTCGGGGTCGAGTCGGCTGTGCCTGGTGAGCGAGCGGTGGGATGCCAGTGCCTGCATCCCGAGATCGAACAGTTCCACCATCACCGCGGTTTCACCCACGTCCACACCGAGCACGTAGCCGAAGTCCGACCTGATGTGGAACAGACCGCGCGGCCGTCCGCCGTTCGACCCCTCCGAGCCCACCTCGACGACGGAGCCCGTGCGCAGCAGGTCGCCGATCACATTCGACACGGTCGCCAGGCTGACGCCGGTGGCGCTCGCCACCTCCTGGTAGGTGAGCGGACCGTGCAGGTAGAGCGCCCAGAGCGTGCGCGACCGGTTGCTCCTGCGCAGGTCGCGCACCGTCGTTGAACGAGCTGACGGCATCTGTCCACCCTGACTTCTCCGGCGACCGTTCAGGTACGGGCGGGACGACCCGCCGAACAGTCTGCTGCGCCCAATTCTAAGTCGTGATGGAAGTCCCGAGCGAAGCGTGGCATCCCCGCACGGCCCTTTCAACGACGCGAGGGCGAGCCTCGTTCACGGCCTCCCAGTAGGGTGTGCGCATGACCGACCACCCGAGCGGCGCGGGCAACGACGCCTCTTCACACGCCACCGCGGCCGACGCACCGCCCTCCGGCGCACCGATCGACACCGCGGCGACTCCCACCGGCGAGACGCTCATTCCCCGCAGGACCGGTTTCACCCGAGTGCTCGCCTGGGGCTCGTGGGATTGGGGATCCGCGGCGTTCAACGCCGTCGCCACCACGTTCGTCTTCACCGTCTATCTGACAGGCAAGTCGTTCGGCGACCCTGACAACCTCTCGGCGCAACTCGGGCTCGCCATCACGATCGCCGGACTCGTGGTGCTGCTGCTCGCACCGGTCCTGGGGCAGCGCACCGACACATCCGGACGTCGCAAGCTGTGGCTCGGCGTGAACACCGCAGTGGTCGTGATCTGCCTCGCCCTGATGTTCTTCGTGCAGGCATCGCCCGGCTTCGCGCTCTTCGGCATGGGCCTGGTCGCCGTCGGCACGGTGTTCTTCGAGATCGCGAGTGTGAACTACAACGGGATGCTGCGCCAGGTCTCGACCTCGAAGAACATCGGCAAGGTGAGCGGCCTCGGCTGGGGCATGGGCTACGTCGGCGGCATCGCGCTGCTGCTCATCGTGTATTTCGGCTTCATCCACCCGGATGTCGGATGGTTCGGTGTCACCAGCGCCAACGGCCTCGCGGTACGTGTGTCGATGCTGATCGCCGCGCTCTGGTTCGCGGTCTTCGCCCTACCCGTGCTCTTCGCCGTGCCGGAGAACAAGGCGCTCGAGACCGTCGGGCGCCCGAAGGTGAGCTTCTTCCGCTCCTACGCGGTACTCGGCAGGGACATCGCCCGGCTGTGGAAGACCAGCAGGCAGACCGTCTACTTCCTGATCGCCAGCGCCATCTTCCGCGACGGCCTGACCGGCGTCTTCACCTTCGGCGGTGTGCTAGCCGCTGGCACGTTCGGCTTCACGGCGGGCGAGGTGATCATCTTCGCCATCGCAGCCAACGTAGTGGCCGGCATTTCCACCATCGCTGTCGGCGCGCTCGACGACCGTCTCGGGGCGAAGCCCGTCATCCTCACGTCGCTCATCGGCCTGGTGATCAGCGCGGTCGCGGTCTTCGTGTTGCACGCCAACGGCCAGATCGTGTTCTGGACATTGGGTCTGGCGCTCTGCCTCTTCGTCGGCCCAGCGCAGTCCGCGAGCCGCACCTTCCTCGGACGCCTCATCCCACCGGGTCGCGAGGGCGAGATCTACGGTCTGTATGCGACGACGGGGCGGGCAGCGACGTTCATCGCGCCAGCCATGTTCACGCTGTTCATCACGATCGGCGGGAAGCAGTACTGGGGCATCCTGGGCATCGCACTCGTGCTGTTCGTCGGCCTTCTGCTGCTGATCCCGGTGAGGGCCAAGCAGCGCCAACTCGACTGAGCCGCGGCTTCGGCGTCAGCGGTCCATGCTGCTGTCCTGGAAGCCGCCCTCCGTGTTCGTCCACCGATCGGCGTACCCGCGAAGGCCCGCCCGCTGGATCACGCGCTGGATGGTGAGGCCGCGCTTGTCGGGGGCACCCACGTAGCGGATCTCGCGCAGTCCCTGCGCCTGGGCGGCCGATTCGAAGACGAAATGCCCGTAGCCCAACATGCGACCGAGCACCGGCTTGTACACGGAGATGTCGAGGATTCGAGCGAGCGGCATCGTCGCGACCTGTTCCGACAGGATGCCGTGAATGCGGAACACCCGCATGTTCGTGATGACGAAATGGTCCCGCCGTCGGGCGAGGATCCGCCATGCCGCGTGCAGAATCACCCCGAGGCCGACGATCACCGGCAGCCACCAGATCTTCGGGATTGCCATCGCCAGAAAGAGAATGAGCACGCCGGCCACGAGTTCGAGCACCGGCCCGACCAGTGCCGCCCAGTGTTTGCGTACCTCGTCGATCACGACCTCACCCTGATCGGCGATGAGGTGCTTCGCGGTGCGCGGATCGACCTCCGTCATGAACCGGCGAGCGCGGTGAAGAAGTTCATGACAGCGGTGCCGGCGGCGAACACGGCTCCCACGGCAACTTGTACGGCGTTGGCGGCGTCCTGGGGCCGCGCGATGATGTAGAAGAGGGCGAAGGCGATGACCAACACCATGACAACGCGTCTGACGATCTTCACGGGGAGATTCCTTTCAGCGGTCAGCGAAGCGATCCCCCCGGATTCCCCCACGCTGTTCTACTCTGCCCCCGGTCGATTCACCACGAGACACGCCAGGAGCAGCCCAGCTCCCTGAGCGAGCGAACACGCACCCAGCTCCCTGAGCGAGCGGAGCGAGTCGAAGGGCGCTCCGCCCACTCAGAGAACTCGGCACATCACCCGAGCGTCATGGTCTCCATCGACAGGTAGGTGCGCGCCGCCCACGACGCCGGATCTGCCGCGAAGTGAGCGCGCATCCTTCCGTTGTTCAGCGCGTTGTCCAACGCCATCATGATCATCGACTGGTCGAGCACGAGGCGCCGGTGCCCGACGCCACCTGTCGTGGGGTTGACCGCATCGTAGAAGCCACCGTCGGAGGCGTACACGTCCGGGTACTGCTTTCGGAGCTTCTGGATGTTCGCATAGGCATCCTGCGGAACCACGTTCAGCGCGATGAACGACGCGTGCGGTGTGACGACATCCTCGGCGCCGCACGTTGTGCACTGCGACAACTGCTGCCCGACGGGAAGCTTCAGGCCCTCGACGCCGTATGTGCCATAGCCGCCGGTGTCATCCGCCGTACTGGACGGCGACAGACCCCACACGGGGTAGTGCAACACCTGTGTGGCGTACCTCTCCTGAACTTGTGCCGTGCGCACATCCGCGAGCCCGAAACCCTTCGTTCCCCACGTGGTCTCCGGGATCATCTGGTTCACCATCTCCGCCTCGAACATGCCGCCGCCCCACGTGGGGATATAGCTGAGCGAGGTGCCGGGGTAGGTGTAGTGCCCCTCCCACACGTTGAAGACCTTGCCGGACTGCGGGTCGATGACGGACTCCCACGCACCGCCCGGCTCCTGCCCTTGCCAGGAGAAGTCGGGGTCCGTCGAGCAGCGCTGCGGCGGCAGTGTTCGCCAGGTGCGCCACCACACGTCACCCGGCATCTGGTGCAGGCCCATGCCGACGTACATCGCGATCCTGGGGTCGCTGTACAGCGCTCCGTTGTGATAGCCCGCTGGGCCCTGGTCCACGTAGTAGCCGCCGTACATCTGGCCGGTCGGCTGGTTCCCCTCGATCGCCGGGTTCGTGTTGCAGTCCGTCTGCGCGCGGTCGTCGTAGAAGATCGAGAAGTCCATCCGCGCGATCAACGAGTTCGCCTGCTTGCGCAGCGACGGCACTGCCGAGCGCACCATGATGAGCCCCGTTGCGTAGAGGCCATTGTCGACTGCCGAGAGAAAGTAGCAGTTGTTCTGCGCCGGAGTCGTCTGCGTGCTGCAGGCCGGACCGCCCGGATTCAGAATCGGCTGCGCCGTCGACGTGTCGTACCACTGGTAGAGAAAGCCATCGGAGCGCGCCATCGTGCTGACGGTCTGCATGGTCTCTGCCAGCAGCGTGCGCTCCTTGCCGCGATCGATCAGACCGAGATCGGATGCCGCGATGACGGCCTGCAGATACATCCCGATGTTCGATGCTGAGGTGTATCGCCCCTGCGTCGTTCCGGGGCCGAGGTTGTCCAGCGGCAGGTGCGTATTCGGGTCGACATCCTTCGCGAAGAACTTCCAGGTGTCCTTGCCGATGGCGAGAAGGGAGGCGCGTTGCATGCCTGTCAACGGATGCTGCCCGGTCGCCGCGATCCCGCCCATGCCGACGCCCGGACTGCCGGCATGTGCGGCCGGTGCCGCGAACAGCCCAGCTCCGATCGCGAGCGATGCTGTCAGCACACCGGCAGTGAGTGCTACGCGGCGTGCCCTGATGCTTCGGTGTTTCATGATCATCTTCATCGACTCCTCATCTCACCTTCGGCCGATCTCTCGGCCGTTCCTCTACCCGGCGGAGTCGTTTCCGCCCGGGAGTGCATTCCGCTGCGCCACCTCGCCGAGCCAGCCCAGCGACGGTTTGGGCGTGCGCAGAAACGTCTCGCGGTCGACTGCGATGAGCCCGAACGTCGGGCCGTACCCGCTCGCCCACTCGTAGTTGTCGAGAGCACTCCAGTGCAGGTAGCCGCGCACGTCGATCCCGTCGGCGATGGCCGCGTGGATGTGCCGCAGCGACTCGTCCGTGTAGTCGATGCGACGCGCGTCGTCGGCGGTCGCGATGCCGTTCTCGGTCACCAGTACGGGCACGTGGCCGCTCTTCTCCCAGGCCGAGCGCACGCCGTCAGCAGCTGCGCGCGGAAAGTACTCCCACCCGGTGAGCGTCGTCTCGACGTTGTCCGCTACCGGCAGCGGACCGTCGGGTCCGACGAATGTGCGGGTGTACGCCTGCACACCGACGAAGTCGTCTCCTGCCGACTGCTCCAGGTACCAGTCGTCGCGCGAATATCCGTATTCGCGCACCCGCTCCTCTGAGCCTGGCTCGCCGGTCGGCACGAAGTCCTGCGTCGCGATCGTCCACCCCGAGCGGATGCCTGGAGCGGATGCCAGCACCTCACGCGCCAACCGGTGCGACGTCAACAGCGCATCGGCGACATCGAGATCGGGATCCGGCAGTCCGTTCGCGACCATGTTCTCCGCCTTCTCGCCGCCGGCGAGCATCGCGGCGATGTTCGGCTCGTTGATGGTGCACACGTAGCGCACACCGTCGAGGATCGGCAGCACCGTCTCCGTGTACCCGGCGAATAGTTCGGGAGCCTCCGGGTTGCGCCAGAAGCCGGCGGCATGCATCCAGCGCGGCACCGTGAAGTGCATCAACGTCACGACGGGTTCGAGCCCCACCTCGAGGCTGGTGTCGATCATGCGGCGATAGTGGTCGAGCATCGCACGGGAGACGAAGCCGCGCTCCGGCTCGATGCGAGCCCACTCGACGGAGAACCGGTAGCCGGTGAGGCCGGCTTCGGCGAGCAGACTCATGTCCTCCCGATATCGGTGATAGCTGTCAGCCGCATCACCGCTCGGCTCGACGATGGTGGTTCCTGACGCGTGCTCCTTGACCCACCAGTCGCTGTTGACGTTGTTGCCTTCGACCTGGTGAGCGGCCGTCGCGGCGCCCCAGAGGAAGCCGTTCGGAAAAGCGAGCACGTGGTTCTCCTTCGTCGATGTGCGTATACCGAATGCGCGGCTCAGCCCCGCTGCGGGTTCGGCACCGCGTCGAGTAGCCGAACCGTGTAGTCATCGTGCGGATGCTGCAGCACGTCGGCGGTGTCGCCGCGTTCGACCAC
This sequence comes from Humibacter sp., assembly GCA_035551735.1. Taxonomy (GTDB): domain Bacteria; phylum Actinomycetota; class Actinomycetes; order Actinomycetales; family Microbacteriaceae; genus Humibacter. The sequence continues at coordinate 6,963 of DASZMW010000334.1, forward strand.
AACGCCCTTGTTGAGCACCATGATCCGGTCGGTCACGAGCCGTGCGCTCAGCAGGTCGTGAGTGATGTAGAGCATGCTGACGCCCCACCGCTCCCTGAGGTCTTCGAGAAGGGCGAGCACACCGGCGCGCAATGAGACGTCGAGCATCGAGACCGGCTCGTCAGCGATGATCACCTGCGGATCGCTGGCCAACGCCCGCGCGATGACGATGCGCTGACGTTGCCCGCCGGAGAGCTGGTGAGGGAGCTTGGCTGCGAACTGCTCGACGGGCGTCAGACCGACCGTCTCGAGGAGTTCCAGCACACGCTTTCGCGCCTCCGCGCCGCGCAACCCGGTGTAGTTCACGACAGGCCTGGTCAACGTGTACTCGACCGTGTGAAGTGGGTTGAGCGCCGCATAGGGGTCTTGGAACACCATCTGCACGTCGCCGTGCAGCCGTCGCAGGTCTCGTCTGCGGCGCATCGTGTCGACGCGCGCATCCCCGAACGTGATCGTGCCCGATGTCGGTCGCTCGACGCCGGTGATCATCTGCGCGATCGTGGACTTACCGCTGCCGCTCGCGCCGACAAGCGCCAGCGACATCCCCGGCTCCAGGGTGAACGACACATCGTCGACCGCGCGCACCGCTGCCTCGCCACGGCGGCGCTGTCGGTACACCTTCGTCACGTTCGAGACCACGATGGGCTCCCGTGCAGCCGTGGTGCGACGCGAGTGCACGGCGGTCACCGCGACTTCTTCCGCCTGGGCGCGCGCCGCGGCTGTGCTGTCCACGTCTCGGCTCGCGCCTCGCACCTTCAGCCCTGGCACGCTCACCGACTCGGCTCGCGGGTCGCCGTAGTGGCTGAGGAGCATGCGGGTGTACTCGTGCTGCGGGGCGTTCAGGATGCGCTCGCTCGAGGCATCCTCGACAATCTCGCCCTCGTGCATGACGAGCACCCGCTCGGTCGCCTCGAGCACGATGCCGAGGTCGTGGCTGATCAGCATGGCCGTGAAGTTCTCGGATGCCTGTAACTGCCGGATCGTGTTCATCACAGCGTGCTGCACCAGCACATCGAGGGCGGTGGTCGGTTCGTCGAACACCATCAGCCGCGGCTCGAGCGAGAGCGCGATCGCGATGGAGACGCGCTGCCGCATGCCGCCGGAGAGCTCCCCCGGATAGCGCGCCAGCGTGGACTCCGGAAGCTCGACTTTCTCGATGAGCTCCTTAGCCCGTGCGTCCCGCTGCGATGGCGGAACGTGCCCGTGCGCCGCGAAGACGTCCATGAAATGGTTGCGTACCGTGCGCACGGGGTTGAGTGCGTTCATGCCCGACTGCAGCACCATGGCGAACCCGCCCTGCCGCTGGGTGCGCACCTGCTCCGTCGACAGTCGCGCGATGTCGATGCCCTCGAACAGAATGCGCCCGCCCGAGATGCGCGCCGGCGGCTTGGACAGCCGCGTGAGCGCGTATCCGAGCGTCGACTTGCCGGATCCGGACTCGCCGACCAGCCCGACGAACTCACCCTGCGCGAGCTCGAAGCCGACGTGCTTGACCGCCTCGAATGGATGCCCATGCGCGGCGTCGTACACCACCGACAGGTCCTCGACCCCGAGCAGACTCATCGCCCACCACCTCCCTCACGCAGCCGCGGATTGCTCAGACCGTCGACACCGAAGTTGATGAACGCCATCGAGACCGCGAGCAGGGCGATCATGAGTCCGGGCGCGAAGAGCAGGATCCACTGCCCGGTGAGCAGCACGTTGCTGTTCTGTGCCCAGAAGAGCATCGTGCCCCAGCTCACGGTGCTCGAGTCCCCGAGTCCGAGGAACTCGAGGCCGGCCTCGGCGAGGATCGCGGCGGTGGCAGCACCGAAGAAACTGGAGATGATGAGCGAGGTCATGTTCGGCAGAATTTCGCGGAACACAATGCGTGACGCGCTTTCGCCGCTGAACGCGGCCGCGGTCACGAAGTCGCGAGATCGCAGGGACTGGGTCTGCGAACGCAGCACTCGCGCGCCCCACGCCCACCCTGTGACGACGACGACCAGCACGATGACGCCGAGCCCTCCGTTCTGGAGGTACGCGGCGATCACGATCATGAGCGGCAGCGCGGGGATGACGAGGAAGAGGTTCACAATGAACCCGACGGTCTCGCCCCAGAATGTGCGCACGTAGCCCCAGCTGAGGCCGACGGCCACGGCGATGATCGTCGAGAGCAGGCCGGCGATCAACGCGACCGAGACGGAGACCTGCGCACCACAGATGAGCTGCGAGAACACGTCCTGACCCGCAGCGGTGGTGCCGAGCCAGTGCGCGGCACTGGCATCCTGACCGCGCGGGAACGAGTTGTCGTGCGGATCGTACGGCGCGATCAGAGGCGCGAAGATCGCCAGCAGCACGAAGAACGCGAAGAGCACGAGCCCGAACCGCGCCTTCGGCACCGACCACACGGTGCCGATCCCGCGGCCGAGCACCCGGAACGCGTTCGGCCGCTTCAGCGAGGTGGAGTCATCCATGGGAATCCTTGTCGTCATCGCCTCGTCCTCGGGTCGAGAACGCCGTACAGCACGTCGACGATGAAGTTGGCGATGAGCACGCTCACGGTGATCATCAGGAACAGGGCCTGCATGAGCGGGTAGTCCTGGTTGGTCACGGCGTGGAAGAGCAGCAGGCCGACGCCTGGGTAGTTGAACACCGTCTCGACGAGCAGTGATCCGCCGACCACTCCTCCGAGCACGAGGCCGAACGATGTCAGGTTCGGCAGAATGGCGTTGCGCGCTGCGTAGCGTAGGGCGACGGTGCGTGGTCGCAGACCGTTGGCCTCGGCGAACGTCACGTAGTCCTCGCCGAGCGTGTTGACCATGGTGTTGCGCATGCCGAGGATCCAGCCGCCGAGCGACGTGATCAAGATCGTGACGCCCGGCAGAATCGCGTGGTACAGCGCATCGCCGAAGAACGCCCAGCTCCAATTCGGCGTGGCCGCCTGCGAGTACGCACCAGATGTCGGGAACAGCCCTGCGACGTAGCCGAGGAAGAATACGAGCAGCAGGGCGGTCCAGAAGTACGGGAACGCCGAAAGGAACTGTCCGCCGACGGTCGGGATCGTGTCGAGTGCCGTGCCTCGCTTCCACGCAGCCAGCACGCCGAGAAGTGTTCCGCACACGAACGCGATGATTGTGACCGCCCCGACGAGTACGAGCGTCCACGGCAGGGCTGCGCCGATGAGGCTCGACACGGTCTGCGGAAAGTAGCTGTACGAGACGCCGAAGTCGAGATGAATGACCTGGTCCAGGTACTGCACGTATTGATCCCAGAGGTTTCCGGTCGGTACTCCGAGCTGAGCCTCGACTGCCGAGCGCATGGCTGGTGTGACCGGGCCGTTCTGGCCGAGCTTCGCGATCGCCGCATCGGCCGGCGAGCCCGGCATCAGCCGTGGTAGCAGAAAGTTGACGGTGACAGCAGCCCACAGCGTGAGGACGAACAGGCCGAGCCGACCGAGCAGATAGCGCACGCTCTTAAGAGGCCTTCTTCAGGTGGGTGAACACCAGCAGCGGCGTCTCGGTCCACGTGC
>DASZMW010000335.1:0-2862 GCA_035551735.1 Humibacter sp.
GACGAGCTCGACCTCGGCGATGCGACCGCGACGAGGGTCGCGTTCGAGCGCTGCAGCATCGACACGCTGGAGGTCTCTCACGCGCGCATGACCGACGTCGACCTGCGCGGGGCTGACCTCGGCGGGGTGCGCGGCGTCGCCTCGCTCCGCGGTGCTGTCGTGTCGTTCGAGCAGCTCATGGGACTGGCACCCGCGCTCGCCGACGGGGTCGGGCTCCGCGTCGAGTGAGTCGCCGGCCCAGGTAGTCGTCAACCCAGGTAGTCGTGCAGCGTGAGGGCGTACTGCTTGTAGCCGGCAGCGGTCGGATGGTAGGCATCCACGCCGTCGAGCACGAACCACGGCTTCGTGCTGTTCACGCCGTGGCCGAGGAACGAGACATCGACGAAATGGATGTCCGTGCCCGCGTTCCGCTGCTTCACGACCGCCGTCTCGACGGTCGCGTCGAGCGACGCGACAGCGGTGTCGGCGGCAACCGCCGCTGACAGCTCGTCCGTGTTCACGTTGCCCTTCTCGAGGTCGGGAAGGTCGAAGAACGCGGGATAGCCGGCGACCAGGATGCGCGCGTTCGGCGCCGCCTTCGCGATCGCCTGATACGTCTTGTCGAGTTTGGGCTGCAACGTGTTCAGCAGATCGACGGATGCCGTCACGGCCGCCTTGCACCGCTTGGTCTGCCCCTTCGCGCAGGCGGCGGGCAGCAAGCCGACGTCGAGGTCGTTGCCACCGATCGTGATCGTCACGAGGTCGACGGACGGGTCGAGCACGTCGAGCTGTTTCTTCAGCACATCCTTCGTCGTGGCGCCAGCGCACGCGGGGAAGGAGGTGAGCTCGATCGTCTTCTCCTTGGCGAGCAGGTGCGGGTAGCCATTGGGGCTTCGTCGGCAGGCCCCGACCTCCTTACCGCCGCCCATTCCGGAGGAGTACGAATCACCGAGCGCCACGTAGTTCAGCGGGTCGGATGCCGTCGCCTTCCGCAACGTCGACGTGGTCGTCGGCACAGGGGTGGCCGGTGCGGTCGGCCTGGCGACCGCCGACGGGCTGATCATGCTGCCGGCATCATCGCCGGAGCATCCGGACAGTACGAGGCCGAGCAGGGCGATCAGCGCGGATGCGGCGACGGTGGTGCGCGCCCGCACCGCTCCTGGTCGAATGCGCATGGATGCGAGGGTAGTGCAGAGCCCGCCGCCGAACGTGTGCGGTGTCTGTCCGCTACCTGAGCTTCAGCACACGGAATCCTGTGTCGAGATCGTCCGCGTTCGCGCCCGCTTCCGCGTGTATTCGGAGGCCGGCTCGGCGCATCCGCTCGATCGTGACGTCGGCGATCGAGTCGAACCCGGACTTGGCGGCATCCGATCGGGCGGGTGGATGCTCGTCGAGCTGCACCAGCAGGAACCGCCGGTGCGCGCCGTCGAGCGCGTTCTGCCGCATCACCGCCTCGGCGGTCGTGCCGGACCCGGCGAAGAAGTCCAGCACGAGGTCGTCACCCGACGTCGTGACCGCGATGAGCGTGCGCAGCAGCTCGACCGGCTTCGGGCTGTCGAAGAGGTGATGCATGCCGAGGGTGCCGAGGTCGGCCTGGCCGCTCATCGTGCTCGGCCCGAGCACAACATCCTTCATCGTCATTCCGTCGACGTCGCGCACCTTGGTGCGGATGCGCAGGGTCGCGCCCGAGACGTCGAACTCGAGATCCTCGTGGTCGGTCAGCACCTTCGCTCTGCTCCACCGCCAGGCGTGCCAGCGCAGTTCCGGCCGGTGGTTGGGGTGCGGCATGGCGGTGACGAATCCGGGGAACTCGGTGTCGTCGTCCACATCGCTCACCCGCACCTCACCCGTCTCCTGGTGGAAGTGGATGCGGAACACCATCGTCGGCGCGGTCACCTCGTTGAAGCGCGAGTTGGTGTTGTAGAGCTCGTTCTTCGTGACGTACTCGCCGTGGGCATCCTGTTTCACGGGGTAGCCGGAGCGTCGGTAGACCGCAGGCATGAGGGTGTGGAACTCGGATGCCGACCCTCTGAAGGGCGCGATGGCGTCAGCGTTCCGCGCGAAGCAGAGGATGTACTCGTGCGTTCCGGCCGGTCCGCCCGCGCCGAGTTGGCGGCCCTTGAGGTTGCTCACCCAGACGATGGTGGCGACCACGTTGTCGGCGCCGAACACCTCGGCGAGCAGCAGCTTCAGCTGGGCGAGCTCATTGCCATCGATGCTGATGAAGCCGACGCCGTCGACGGTGAGCAGTTCGCGTGCGAGCAGCAGCCGCGGGTACATCATGCTCAGCCAGGCCGAATGGAAACGGCCGTCGGCCGTGTCGTCGACGTGCTCGGAGCGGGCGCGGAACACCCGCGTCGTCTCGGCGAAGTCGTCGTTGTAGACGAAGTCGTTGCGCGTGTTGTACGGCGGGTCGATGTAGATCAGCTTCACGGCACCCGCGTGGGTCTCGCGAAGCAACTTGAGGGCATCCAGGTTGTCGCCGACGATGAGCGTGTTGGCGCTCGAGTCGGGGTTCAGCGAGCGCTCGGTGTCGAGGGTCGGATGTTTGCCCGATGGCTGATTCGCCGAAGCCGCTGCCGCTCGCTTGCCCGGCCAGTCGAGCCGGTAGCGCTCCGCCGGTCCCTCGACCGCGCGGTCGGACAGTTCCTGCCGCAGGAGGTCGAAGTCGATCGCTCGCCGCGGGTTGCCCTCCTCATCGACGATCTCGCTGACGACGTTCGGGAAGAGCGCGGCGAGAGCCTCGACCTTGCCCGCGACGCGATCGGACTCGGGGTGCGTCGGATGTTCCACGGCGGTCCTCGAGTTTCGTGCGGTGCCGGGAACGGGCATCCGCGGCAATCGACACTGTAGAACGTGGGCGAGGTCTGCACAGCACGAACG
>DASZMW010000336.1:0-13628 GCA_035551735.1 Humibacter sp.
CGACGCCAATAAGCACGGCTACGTGAGCTTGCTTTCCTCGCAGCCTCGCATCGCAGGAGACACCCCGCAGATGCTCGATGCACGCGCCGAACTGCTCGACTCGGGAGCGTACGACGCGGTCGCCCACGTTGTGGCAGAGAACGCCGCTCTCGCACGCCCTGAGCGGGTCATCGATGCCGGCTGTGGCACCGGCCACTACTCCGCCACACTTCTGCCGCTTCTCGCCCCCACAGCACGTGTGCTCGCCGCCGACATCGCTCAAGAGGCCGTGCGCCGTAGCGTTCGCAAGATCGGTAGAGACAAGGCCGACGGCCTGGTGGCTGACACCTGGCGTCCGTTGCCGATACGCGATGGGGTGGCGGATGCCATCATCAACGTCTTCGCGCCCAGGAACCCTGCTGAGTTCCGTCGACTTCTCACCGATGTTGGCCACCTGATCGTCGCCACCCCGCAACAGGATCATCTGATCGAGCTTCGACGCGTACTTCCCATGCTCGACGTGCCGCCCGACAAGTCGCAGCGGCTTACCGAGGAACTTGCCCCACACTTCCGCCTTGAACGCTCCAGCACCGTGCGCTATCGACTCGCGATCTCCCACGAAACGGCGATCGCTCTGCGCGCCATGGGGCCATCGGCTCATCATGGTCACGGAGACACGACGCCCGGCGCTCTGCCACACGCGGTCACCGTGGCCGTCGACGTGCTGCGTTTCGCCTGCCTCTAGGCCGACCTAGCGCTGGAGCCGAGCCCGGAACCCGGGTGTTACGCAGCGGACACGACGAAGGGGACCCCGTTCGGAGTCCTCTTCGTCACTGTGCCCGGCTACCTCAACGTGCGAAGAAGCCTCGGTAGTACTCGTACACCCAACCCACCAGGCTCACGGCGGCGAGAGCCCCACCGATCGGAACGATCCACCAGCCGACCGCGATTCCGAGGGCCCCGAGCGCGATCGACAAGCCGAGCATGAACGGCCACCAGCTCCACGGGCTGAAATGCCCGAGCTCCGGGTCGCCATCGTCGATGTTCGCGTCGATACGATCTTCTGGAAGCTCTACGCCGTTCTGCGTCGCGTGCGTTCTCGTCAGGAAGAAGGCGATGAATGCACCCAGAACGCCGGTCAGCGTGAGAGCAACGGTGCCCACCGGCTCGATTGCGTGGTGCGGGTAGTAGAACCACGCCCAGACGGTGTATGTGATCGCCATGAGGAAGAAGAAGATCGTGATGATCCAGAAAACTGTCGCGCTGGTCCGCATGTCACTTCACCTCTGCTGAGTCGGCACCGGCAAGGGCGGGGCGCCTGGCATCCCCCGGCACTCCGACCGGAACTCCCACCTCGGGATGGTTGAGGTCGAACGCAGGCGATTCGCTGCGGATGCGCGGGATCGATGTGAAGTTATGGCGCGGCGGCGGGCAACTGGTCGCCCACTCGAGCGAGCGACCGTAACCCCACGGATCGTTCACCGTCACCTTCGCTCCGGAGCGCGCAGTGATGTACACGTTCAGGAAGAACGGGATCATCGAGACAGCAAGGATCCCGGCTCCGATGGTGGACACCTGGTTCATCCAAGTGAAACCGTCTTGAGGCAAGTAGGTGTAATACCTACGCGGCATGCCGACGACGCCCAACCAGTGCTGGATCAGGAACGTTGTGTGGAAGCCGATGAACAGCAGCCAGAAATGCCACTTGCCGAGCTTGTCGTTCAGCATCTTGCCGGTCCACTTCGGCCACCAGAAGTAGAAGCCGGAGAACATGGCGAAGACGACGGTTCCGAACACCACGTAGTGGAAGTGTGCCACGACGAAATAGGAGTCGGAAACATGGAAGTCCAGCGGCGGGGAGGCGAGGATGACGCCCGTCAGCCCACCGAAGGTGAACGTGACGAGGAAACCGATCGCCCACAGCATCGGCGACTCGAATGTGATCGATCCGCGCCACATCGTGCCGATCCAGTTGAAGATCTTCACCCCTGTCGGCACGGCGATGAGCATCGTCATGAGAGAGAAGAACGGCAGCAGCACCATGCCGGTGACGTACATGTGGTGAGCCCACACCGTGACCGACAGCGCTGCGATCGAAATCGTCGCATAGATCAGCGTCTTGTAACCGAAGACCGGTTTTCGGCTGAAGACAGGGAACACCTCCGACACGATGCCGAAGAACGGCAGGGCGATGATATAGACCTCCGGATGACCGAAGAACCAGAACAGGTGTTGCCAGAGGATGGCCCCGCCGTTGGCAGCGTCGAACACATGCGCACCGAGGATGCGGTCGGCGGAGGCAGCGAAGATCGCGGCCGCGAGCACCGGGAAGGCCATCAGCACCAGGATCGAAGTCACCAGAGCGTTCCAGGTGAAGATCGGCATGCGGAACATGGTCATACCGGGAGCACGCAGAGTGATGATCGTCGTGATGAAGTTGACCGCGCCGAGAATTGTTCCGAAACCGGAGATGCCGAGACCGAGCATCCACATGTTGCCGCCGAGGCCTGGTGAGAACGTGGTCGACGCAAGTGGTTGGTACGCGAACCACCCGAACGAAGCCGCACCTTGCGGCGTCAGGAAGCCTCCGACAGCGATCAGGGATCCGAAGTTGAACAGCCAGTACGCGAGCGCGTTCAGGCGCGGGAACGCCACATCGGGTGCACCGATCTGAAGCGGCATGATCACGTTCGTGAAACCGGCGAACAACGGCGTCGCGAACATGAGCAGCATGATCGTGCCGTGCATCGTGAACAGTTGGTTGTACTGTTCACGGGTCTGAACCACCTCGAGCCCCGGCTCGAAGAGCTGAGCGCGGATGATGAGGGCCATCACGCCGCCGATGCAGAAGTACACGAACGACGTGACCAGGTACATGTACCCGATGGTCTTATGGTCGGTCGACGTGATCCAGTTGACGAGGATGTTGCCCTTGCGATGCATCTTCGTCGCGCCGAGGATCTGAGCGGTCGGCGACACGGTCGTTGCCGAGGAAGCCGGTGCTGTAGTAGTACTCATTCTCCGGATGCCTTACTCGTTGTTCTTCGGTGCCTTGGTGCCCGGCAGGTTGTTGTTGCGATCCAAGTTGGACCCCAGCTTGCCGACGTATCCGCGATCTTTCAGGTCTTGCACGTGCAACTCATACTCCTCTTCGGAGACGACCTTCACGTTGAACAGCATGGCCGAGTGGTACTCACCGCAAAGCTCGGCGCATTTGCCGACGTAGGTGCCCTCGCGAGTCGGCTCGAGGTACATGTAGTTCGTGTGCCCCGGAATCACGTCTTTCTTGTACAGGAAGGCGGGGACCCAGAAGGAATGGATCACGTCGCGGGAGTTGAGCTTGATCGTGATCTTCTTGTCGACCGGCAGGTACAGCGTGGGGATTTGGCTCTCGACTACAGAGCCCGCCGGCGCACCCGACTTGTCGTCGGGCTGCGCTTGGACGCCCGGATCGTACACACCGCTGGACAGGTAGTTGAAGTCCCATGACCACTGCTTCGCGTACACCTGGACGGTGAGGTCAGGGTTGGCATAGGGCTTCTCGATCGCATCCTGATCTCGCGTCGTGAACGCGAAGAATCCGATGATGAGCACCAACGGCACGATCGTGTAGAAGATCTCGATCGGCATGTTGTAGCGCAGCTGCGCGGGGAGGCCGGTCTGGCCCTTGCGGCGGCGGTACACGATGATGCACCAGATGATCAGCCCCCACACCACGAGACCGACGAGCAGGAGCACGATCCACGACGTGACCCAAAGCCCTGAGACCCTGCCCGTGTGGTTGGTGACCGGCGTCTTGCCGTCGAATCCCGGGAGGAATCCGTTCAATTGGGACTGCGTGCAACCTGCCAGGACCAGCGCAACTGCTGCTGCGAGCGGGACTGCAGCCCATCGGAAACGGCGATTGTGACGCACCGGTGACCTTTCGAGTGAATCGTGGGCAGAGCGCAAGACGCTACTGCGATTGACCTTCAAACAGCCTACTGCCATCCGGGGCCTGTTCGTACGCCGGACACCGTCCAGGGCGACGTGTGTCGGGCCCCTTGAGACATGAAAAGGACCGGCTCATCAGCCGGTCCTTTTCGTTGAATCTGTCTTACGCGAAGATCAGTGGAAGCTGTCGCCGCAGGCGCAACTTCCGCTCGCGTTGGGGTTGTCGATGGTGAAACCCTGCTTCTGGATGGTGTCTTCGAAGTCGATCGAGGCACCGTCGAGGTACGGGGAACTCATCTTGTCGACGATGACCTCGACGCCGTCGAAGTCGACCGTCGCGTCGCCGTCCATGTACCGCTCGTCGAAGTAGAGCTGGTAGATCAGGCCGGAGCATCCGCCTGGCTGGACCGCGAGACGCAGCCTCAGATCGTCGCGACCTTCCTGCGTGAGGAGACTGCGTACCTTGTCGGCGGCGGCATCCGTGAGGGCCACACCGTGCGCTTTGGGCTCGACGATCGTCGCCGTTGCAGTGAGAGTCGCGTCGCTCATGAGTGCCTCGTTCCTACCTTGATGTCCACGTGTGCTCCAGTGTAATTCAGACGACCCGATTGTTCAGGCGGGACAGCAGGAGCGCCTCGGTCAAGATCGCGCGCCGGAAGACGCCGAGATGGAGCGACTCGTTCGGGCTGTGCGCCCGAGTGTCGGGGTCCTCGACCCCTGTGACGAGGATCTGGGCGTCGGGAAACTCGCGAACCAGGTCGGCGATGAAGGGGATGCTCCCGCCGATGCCCGTCTCGACGGGCTCCGCGCCCCAGGCATCCTTCATCGCGTCCTTCGCCTCGACGGCGGCCCAACCCGACGTGTCGACGAGGAAGGGATCGCCGACGTCGACCTCGTCGATCGCGATGTGTGCCCCGAACGGCGCGTGCGAGCGGACGTGACGTTCTAGGGCCGCGTATGCATCGCTCGCCGCCTGCCCAGGAGCGACGCGGGCGCTGAGCCGAACGGTGACCGAAGGAAGGAGCGTGTTCGACGCATTCGCGACGCTGGGCGCATCGATGCCCGTGATCGTGATCGTAGGCTGATTCCAGAGACGGGACAGAACCGGTCCCCTGCCGATCGTTGAGACGCCTTCGAGTAGGGCGGCCTCCTCGCGCAGCTGATCCTCGGAGTACTCCGGAACCTGAGCGTCGTGCGAGGTCATGCCCTCAACTGCGACAGCACCATCCTCATCGTGCAGTGTCGCGAGGAGCTTGGCGAGTGCCAGCATCGCGTCGGGCGCCCCACCCCCATACATGCCGGAGTGCGAGGCGTGCTCGAGTGTGGAGACCGTGAGGCGGAACGTGACGTTCCCCCTGAGACCGACCGTGAGCGCTGGGATGTCGACGCTCCAGTTGTCGGAGTCCGCCACGACGATCACATCGGCGGCCAGAGCCTGCTTGTTGTCATGCAGGAAGTTGGCGAACGAACGGGATCCGAACTCCTCCTCACCCTCGATGAAGACGGCGAGGCCGAGGTCGAAGTCGGTGCCGATCACCTCCGTGAGTGCCCTGATCGCAGCGACGTGAGCCATCACTCCGGCCTTGTCGTCGGCGGCGCCGCGAGCGTAGAGGCGATCTCCACGCACCGTCGGCTCGAACGGCGACGTCTGCCAATCCTCGTCTTTCCCGGGCGGCTGGACGTCGTGGTGGGCGTAGAGCAGCACGGTTGGCGCACCGTTCCTCGCTTCCCGGCGTGCGATCACCGCTGGCTGACCCTGCTGCTCGCCATCGCCGATCGCGGCTCGCGTGACGGCGACCGAGTCGAAGACATCCAGTGCGCGAACGAGGGATGCGACGGCATCCGCACTGCGTGCCACGTTCGCCGGATCGAACGCCGACCACGACACCGATGGGATGCGAACGAGGTCTGTGAGATCGGAAATGGCGAGAGGCATGCCCTGCTGCACGGCGTCGCGAAGTTCTGTCAGATGGTCCGTGGGGTGATCGGCGTCGGTCATGCGGGTAATCTTAATCGGACGAGATCGAGGACTTTCCGTGGCGAAACGACCAGATACCACCGCAACCCCTGCCGATGAGGCCGAAATGCCCGAATCGGGCAAGGGACACGCGACCCCTTCACGTGCAGAACGGGAGGCGGCTCGCAAGCGTCCGCTTGTGCCGGCCGACCGCAAGGCTGCGGCCCGCGACGCCCGCGGCAAGAACGCCGAGGCGAGGGAGCGAGCCAGGCTCGGCATGGCCGCCGGAGACGAGCGCTATCTGACCCAGCGCGACAAGGGCCCGCAGCGCCGGTATGTGCGCGACTACGTCGACGCCCGCTACACGGTGGCCGAGTTCTTGATGCCGGTGATGCTGATCGTCGTGATCTTCTCGTTCGTGCAGATCACCGCGCTGCAGTACTACGCGATCATCGTGCTCTGGGTGTTCTTCGCCATCGCGATCATCGACTCCATCGTCATGGTGAGCATGATGAAGCGCAAGATCAGAGACAAATTCGGCGCGACCGAACGCGGGCTCAACTGGTACGCGATCATGCGCGCGCTGCAGTTCCGGATGATCCGCGTACCGAAGCCGCAGGTCAAGCGCGGCCAGTACCCGGCCTAGCGCCGGGCATCAGGTCATGACGATCATCGCCGCTGCCGACGGCTCTGCGCTCGGCAACCCCGGCCCGGCCGGCTGGGCCTGGTTCGTCGACGAAAATACCTGGGCCGCCGGCGGCTGGCCGCACGGCACCAACAACCAAGGCGAGCTGATGGCCGTCATCGATCTGCTGGAATCCACAGCAGGCGAATCGGACGACCTGCGCATCCTCTGCGACAGCCAGTACGTCATCAACGCCGTCACCAAGTGGATGCCCGGGTGGAAGCGCAAGGGCTGGCGCAAGGCCGACGGAGCGCCCGTTCAGAACCTCGAACTGCTCAAGCGGCTGGATGCCGCACTCGCCGGCCGTGAGTATCGGTTCGAGTGGGTGCGTGGTCACGCGGGCCACGAGCTCAATGAGGCCGCGGACGACCGCGCCCGTGGCGCTGCTACCTCCTACCAGCGGGGCACTGAGGTCGACAACGGACCGGGATGGCGCGGGGTCGGCGGCAAGCGCGCGGAGATCACGCCCGTATCACCGACTCCCCCCATCGAACAGCCCGGTCTCTTCGACGTCGATCTGTTCGCAGACGAAAGCGTCGCGGACGTCGTGGTGCGTCTGGAGCGTGAGTTCCTCGACACGGCGGTTCGGTCGGATGCTTCGATCGTCGCCGCGCTGTTGCACCCGGATTTCGAGGAGATAGGCCGCACGGGGCGACTGTGGGGTCGAGACTCTGCCATCGAAGAATTGTCGGGTGAGACGTCGCCGGCCGCAGAGATCGAGGTGATCGGCACCGACAGGTTGAACGCAGACACCGTGCTGCTCACTGCACGCACGACGGATCGCCGCGGCGCAACACTGTGCAGCTCGCTGTGGGTGCGCGAGAACGGCAGATGGCGGCTGCGGTTCCGTCAGGGCACGCCAGAAGAATGATCGACGCGGATTCTTACGCGTCAGCGTGAGGTCGCGAGCCGGTCCAGGCCGCGGTTGATCGACCGCGCCCAGAGCGGACCGCGGTAGATGAAGGCCGAGTAGCCCTGCACGAGGGTGGCGCCGGCATCGAGTCGGTCGCGGACATCCTGCGCAGTCTCGATCCCGCCGACGGAGATGACGCAGAGTTCGGCCGACACGTGCTGCCGAACGAGCCGTAGAACGTCGAGCGACCGAGCCGCCAGCGGTGCCCCGGACAGTCCGCCGGCTCCGGCGGCCTCGACGACCTGATGAGCGGTGCGAAGACCGGAGCGCTCGATCGTGGTGTTCGTCGCGATGATGCCGTCGAGACCGATCTCTGCGACGAGTTCGGCGATCTTCGCAATCTCGTCATCGGCGAGGTCTGGGGCGATCTTGACGAGGAGCGGCGTACCGCCTGCCTCCTCCTTGACTGCCGTCAAGAGCGGGCGCAACAAGTCCAACTCCTGGAGGCCGCGCAAGCCCGGCGTATTCGGCGAGCTCACGTTCACGACGAGGTAGTCGGCGACGTCGGCGGCGGCGCGTGCCGAGACCCGGTAGTCGGCGACGGCATCCGTGACATCGACGACGCGCGACTTGCCGATGTTCACGCCGACGACCGGACGGCCGCGCACCGCCCGCATCTTCGCGACGCGCTGTGCTGCAGCATCCGCTCCCTCGTTGTTGAAGCCCATGCGGTTGATGATCGCCCTGTCGGGGATGAGTCGGAAGAGCCGCGGCTTCGGGTTGCCCGGCTGGGCGATTGCCGTCACCGTGCCGATCTCGACGTGCCCGAATCCGAGGGCACCGAGTCCGAGGATCGCTGTGGCGTTCTTGTCGAATCCCGCGGCGACGCCGAACGGAGTCGGGAACGTGAGCCCGAGCGTCGTGACCGACTGGTCGGTGCGAGGCCGAGTCAAACGGGCGATCAGGCGACGAAGCCCAACTCCGGGAATCGCACGGATCGCGATGAAGGCCAGATGATGTGCGCTCTCCGGGTCCAGGTGCCGGAAGACGAGCGAGAACAGGATGCGATACATGCCCCTGCAACCCTAATGGGTCGACGGACTGCCGAGCGCTCAGATCAGTCGGCGGTCACCGGACGCTGGTGGTGCTCCCTGCGGAGGGCGGAGATCGCGTCGTCGAAATCGTCGAGCGAGTCGAAGGCCTGATAGACACTCGCGAACCTCAGGTACGCGACCTCGTCGAGTTCGCGCAGCGGAGGAAGCACGGCAACGCCGATCTCGTTCGCGTCGATCTGCGAGACACCCGTCGCCCGCACGGCCTCTTCGACCTTCTGGGCGAGCATTGCGAGGTCGGAGTCTGTGACCGGTCGTCCCTGGCACGCCTTGCGCACACCGGACATGATCTTCTCGCGACTGAACGGCTCGACGACTCCACTGCGCTTGATGACGTTGAGGCTGGCGGTCTCGATGGTGGAGAAGCGACGACCGCACTCCGGGCACTGCCTCCGGCGGCGGATCGAGAGTCCGTCGTCGGAGGTGCGGGAGTCGACGACGCGAGAATCGGGGTGGCGACAGAAGGGGCAGAACATAGTGGCTCCAGGCTAGTTATTCGCGCACGCCGGCGCGTGCGATGACCGCTTCGCCGTGTGCGGGAAGATCCTCGGCGTTCGCGAGTGCCACGACATCGGCTGCGACCGCGGCGAGTCCCTTGGCGTCGTACGTGATGACCTGCTGTGGTCGCAGGAAGGTGAAGGCGCCGAGGCCGGACGAATAGCGGGCCGACCCACCTGTCGGGAGCACGTGGTTCGAACCCGCGAGGTAGTCGCCGAGACTGACCGGCGCCTGCGCGCCCACGAAAATGGCACCAGCGTTGGTGATGTCGCGCAATGTGCGTTCGGGGTCCGCCGTGTGGAGCTCGAGGTGCTCTGGCGCGTAGGCATCGCTGAATCGCACCGCCGTCGCCTCGTCGTCGACGAGCACGATCGCCGATTGAGGGCCATTGAGTGCGATGGCCGCCCGCGCTCCGTTCGCCGTGCCAGGGACGATCCGCTCGAGTTCGGCGGCCAGCGCGGCCGCGAAGTCGGCGGAATCGGTGACGAGCACTGCCGCCGCCGCTTCGTCGTGCTCGGCCTGGCTGAGCAGATCGGCTGCGACGAGATGCGGGTCCGCCGAAGCATCGGCGATCACGAGGATCTCCGTCGTGCCGGCTTCCGCGTCGATCGCGACGACGCCGCGCACCAGACGCTTCGCTGCTGCGACGTAGATGTTGCCAGGTCCGGTGACGACGTCGACCGGCCGCAGCGGCAGATCAGGCACGCCGTAGGCGAGCGCACCAATGGCACCCGCTCCCCCGATCGCGTAGACCTCATCGATGCCGACCAGACCGGCCGCACCGAGGATTATCGGATGTACAGAGCCGCCGTGCGCACGCTGCGGTGGGCTGGCCAGCGCAACGGAGCCGACCCCGGCAACGAGTGCGGGTACGGCGTTCATGACGACGCTGGATGCCAGCGGTGCCTTACCGCCTGGAACGTAGAGGCCCGCGCGCTCCACGGGCTGCCAGCGCTGTTCGACGACGGCTCCGTCTCCGAGTACGGTTTTGGCTGCCGGCGGAACCTGTGCCGCGCTCGCCAACCGGACTCGGTCGATGGAGTGTTCGAGGGCGGTGCGCACGTCGGCCGGGAGGTCTTCGACGGCCTTCGCGATGCCGGACGACGACACGCGAAGCCCCGACGGGCGAACGCCGTCGAAGCGCTCGGCTTGGTCGAGAAGCGCGGCGACGCCGTGCTCGCGCACGTCGGCGATCAGCTCGGCCGCGGTCTCAGATGCGACCGTGATGTCGAGCTCGGGACGTGGGACGGAGCGGCGCAACTCGTCGTCGTCGAGCGCGCGTCCCCTCAGGTCGATCGTGTGCACCCGGCAAGCCTACCGATGGTCTGCGGGCACGCCGGTCGAGGTCGCGAGCAGCAGTCGTCAGAGTGCCGGGCGGATGCCGGCGCCTCCGTCGAGCTGCAGGGTCTGGCCGGTCATCCACGAGGCATCCGCCGACAGCAGGAACGCCACAGCTGCGGCGACGTCATCGGGCTCGCCCAACCGGCCGAGCGGGTAGACGGACGCCGCCTGCTCTTCATGCCCCTCGAACAGCGGACGAGCGAACGCCGTCTTCACCACGGCGGGCGCCACGGCGTTCACTCTGATGCGCGGTGCAAGTTCGTACGCCAGCTGCTGAGTCACACTGATGAGCGCTGCCTTCGTCACCCCGTAGAAGGCGATCTTCGGGCTCGCGGAGAGACCGGCCACCGACGACACGTTGACGACGGAATCGGTCAGTCCCGCCATCACGGCGTCGCGCGTCCACTCGAATGCGGCGAGCACGTTCACGTCGATCATCTTGCGGACTGCCGCCAGATCAGCGTCCAGCATCGGCCCGAAGAGCGGGTTGATGCCTGCATTGTTCATGAGATGGTCGAGTCGGCCGTACCGATCGAGCGTATGTGCCAGCACCGCCGCGCGGTGTTCGGGGTCGTCTGCCCGGCCTGCCACCGCTGACGCGGCGTCTGTGCCCAGTTGTGCCAGTGCGGCGTCGAGGCCTTCCTGACGCCGTCCGGTGATGACGACGGATGCACCCTCGGCAATCAGCCGCCGGGCGGTCGCGAGGCCGATGCCCCTGCTCGCGCCTGTGATCACAGCGACGTGGCCGTCGAACCGTCTCACCATGCCGCCGCTCGTCACACCAGGCACGCGGGCCCGAGCAGACCCTTCAACTCGCCATACAGATCCGCGGACGCATTGACACGGTACGGAAGCTCGAAGACGCGCGCCGTCGTGCCCTTGACGAGCCTCAGACGCACCTCGCCGTCACCCGCGTGACGGATCAGCATGTCCCCGAGGTTCTGCACCACATCGGTGGTGGCCCGCTGGTCGGGCAGCGTGATGGTCAGGGGTCCAGACGGACCGGAGACGGCCGATCCCAGGTCCGGAGCGAAAAGACTGTACGCGTGCAGGTTCATGCCGTCGTCGCGAATGCTGACCCGCCCGCGCACGACGACGATCGAGTCGCCGACCAGTGCCGGCCCGAACTCCTGGTACGCCTTGCCCATGAACATCACGGTGATCTCGCCGCCGAAGTCCTCGACTGTGATCATGCCGTACTGGTTTCCTGATTGCTTGGCCACCCGGTGCTGCACACCCGTGACCAGACCGGCGATCGTCACGGTGTCGCCGTCTTGAGTCGACTCCGATCCGGTCAGGTCCGCGATCGATGTGCTGGCCTGCTTCGCAAGCTCCAACTCGAGCCCGGCCAGCGGATGGTCTGAGACGTAGAGACCGAGCATCTCGCGTTCGAACGCGAGCTTCTCGCGCTTCTCCCACTCCGGTCTCTGCGGAACGTGCGACACCGGGCCGGCGTCCGGCGCCTCGGCGAGCAGCATGTCGAAATCGAACCCGGCTTGCCCCGTCGCCTCGACTCGCTTCTCGTTCACGACCGACTCGACGGCGCCTTCGTGCACCTCCACCAGCGCGCGCCGCGAGTCGCCGAACGAGTCGAACGCTCCCGCCTTGATCAGGGACTCGATCGTGCGCTTGTTGGCGACGTGCAGCGGAACTTTCTTCAGGAAGTCGTGGAACGACTCGAAGCGCCCCTTCTGCTCGCGCGCCAGCCGGATGCCGTCCACCACGTTCGCGCCGACGTTGCGCACGGCGCCCAACCCGAAGCGCACATCCTCGCCGACGGCGGCGAAGAACCCGATCGACTCGTTGACGTCCGGAGGCAGTACCCGGATGCCCATGCGGCGGCACTCATTGAGGTAGAGCGCCATCTTGTCCTTGGAGTCCCCGACGCTCGTGAGCAGGGCCGCCATGTACTCGGCGGGATAGTGCGCCTTCAAATACGCCGTCCAGTACGACACGACGCCGTAGGCGGCCGAGTGCGCCTTGTTGAACGCGTAGTCGGAGAACGGAAGCAGGATCTCCCAGAGCTTGTCGATGGCGCTCTGGGAGTAACCGCGCTCCTTCATGCCTCCGACGAAGCCCGCCTGCTGCTTGTCGAGCTCGGACTTCTTCTTCTTGCCCATCGCCCTGCGCAGGATGTCTGCTTGGCCGAGCGAGAACCCTGCCACCTTCTGCGCGATCGCCATGACCTGCTCCTGATAGATGATCAGGCCATAGCTCGTGTCCAGAATGTCTTGCAGCGGCTCGGCGAGCTCCGGATGGATCGGCGTGATCGGCTGGAGACCGTTCTTGCGCAGCGCGTAGTTGATGTGCGAGTTCGCGCCCATCGGCCCTGGCCGGTACAGCGCGATGAGCGCCGAGATGTCCTCGAAGCTGTCGGGCTTCAGTTGTCGCAGCAGCGAGCGCATCGGGCCACCGTCGAGCTGGAACACCCCGAGAGTGTCACCGCGCGTCAGTAGGTCGTACGCACCGCGGTCATCCAGCGGCAGCCCCTCGAGATCGAGGTCGAAGTCCTTGTTGGCCTTGATGTTGTCGAGGGCGTCGCTGATGATCGTCAGGTTGCGCAGCCCGAGGAAGTCCATCTTGATCAGGCCCAGCGATTCGGCGGCCGGATAGTCCAGCTGGGTGACGATCTGGCCGTCCTGCTCCCGCTTCATGATCGGGATCACGTCGATGATCGGGTCGGACGACATGATGACGCCCGCGGCGTGAACACCCCATTGTCGCTTCAGCCCCTCGAGCCCGAGTGCCGTGTCGAAGACGGTCTTCGCCTCAGGGTCCGATTCGACGACCGCTCGTAGCTCGACCGCCTCCTTGTACCGGGGGCTGTCCTTGTCGAAGACCTGGTACAGCGGGATGTCCTTGCCCATGACCGCCGGGGGCATCGCTTTGGTCAGCTTCTCCCCCATGGAGAACGGGAAGCCCAGCACGCGACCGGCATCCTTCAGCGCCTGCTTCGCCTTGATCGTTCCGTAGGTCACGATCTGCGACACTCGCTCCGCACCGTACTTCTCGGTGACGTACTTCACCGCCTCGAGGCGACGACGATCGTCGAAGTCCACATCGAAGTCGGGCATCGAGACACGATCGGGATTAAGGAACCGCTCGAAGATGAGACCGTGCTCGAGAGGATCGAGGTCGGTGATGCGCATCGCGTACGCGGCCATCGATCCGGCACCGGAACCACGACCGGGACCCACTCGGATGCCGTTGTTCTTGGACCAGTTGATGAAGTCCGCGACCACGAGGAAGTAGCCGGGGAAACCCATCTGC
>DASZMW010000337.1:0-4298 GCA_035551735.1 Humibacter sp.
ACGGGCACGAGTTCGGGTCGGGCTCGTATCAGGTCGCCGCAGCGGCCGCCGTCTCAGGCGGCATTGACCCCGAGCAGGTGGCCGACGAGATACGTGGCGGCGACGGCGATGGCGCCGAAGAGCAGCTGCCGTAGCGCGCCCCTCCACCACGCGCGTCCCGTGAAGTAGGCGGCGAACGAGCCGGCGATCATCAGGCCGAGCCCGCCTACCGCGAGTCCCAGCCAGAGCTCCGCCGAGCCGAAGAGGAACGACAGCAGCGGAACCACGGCGCCGATCGAGAACATCACGAACGACGAAACGGCTGCGATCCACGGCGACGGCTTCGAATCGGGGTCGACGCCAAGTTCTTGCGTGACGTGCACCCGCAGGGCGCGGTCCGGGTTGTCGTGCACCTCCGATGCTGCCTTCGTGGCGGTCTCGGCCGTCATACCCATCTCCTGGAACATGCCGGAGAGCTCCCGCATCTCACCGACAGGGTTGCGATCAAGCGCTCCACGCTCGACCGCCGCCTCCTTGTCGACCTGCTCGTTCTGGGTCGTGACCGACGTGTATTCGCCGAGCGCCATAGAGAATGCTCCGGCGACGAGGCCGGCGACACCGGTCAGGATGATCGTGCCGCGGGGTGCCCCTGCTGCACCGATTCCCGCGATCAGGGCGATGTTGGTGACGAGGCCGTCCATCGCGCCGAAGACGGCCGCTCGCAACCAGCCACCGGAGACATCCGAGTGGCGATGGTCGTACTCGTGCGGGTCTCGATAGGGCTGGGAGGTCGAATCGGGCACCACGACAGCTTAAGGGTTGGCCTCGGCGCATACCGGCGGCGTTGCCTACTGGTCAGACTCGCCGAGTCGTCTAGACGGGGATCCGCCGCCCACGATCGCCTCGCCGTACCCTTCGGCGCTGGCGATGGCGTCCGCTGCCCGCACCAGCGCGAGGTGCGACAGCGCTTGGGGAGTGTTGCCGGCCTGACGACCGGATGCCGGCGAATACTCCTCACTCAGCAGTCCTACGTCGTTCGCCACCGCGCACAGCTTCTGCATCAGCTCGTTGGCCGCGTCGATGCGGCCGGAGCGTGCGTACTGCTCGACCAGCCAGAATGAGCACGCGAGGAACGGATGCTCGCCAGCCGGCAGCCCGTCGAGCTCCTGACTCGATCGGTAGCGCAGCAGAAAGCCGTGGTCCATCAAGTCTTCCTCGATGGCCTGCACCGTGCCGAGCATGCGCGGGTCATCCGGGCCCACGAAGCCCACCTGGGAGAGCTGCAGGAGGGAGGCATCCACTTCGGCCGTCTCGAAGTGCTGGGTGAACGTGTTGCGGCGCGGGTCGTAGCCGTGTTTTTCGATCTCGCGGCGCAATTCCGAGCGGCGCTCCCGCCACGCTTCGACAGGTCCCTCGAGGCCGAACTCCTCGACCCCGTGGATGGCGCGATCGTAGGCGGCCCACACCATCACGCGGGAGTGGGTGAAGCTGCGCGCCGGTCCGCGGATCTCCCAGATGCCCTGGTCGGGTTTGCGTCCGACCACATCGAGACGTCCCATCAGGGCGCGCTGGAGCGACCACGAGAAGCCGCCCTCCTTGATGCCGACGAGCCGGGCGTCGTGCAGGGCGATCATCACCTCACCGATCACGTCGGCCTGGAACTGTTTGGCAGCGCTGTTGCCGATGCGCACGGGCTTGGCACCGTGGTAACCGGGAAAGGAGTCGAGCTCGTACTCGGGAAGGAAGCGCTCACCGGCGAGTCCGTACATGATCTGCACATCGCTCGGGTCGCCGGCGAGCGATCGCAGCAGCCACAGCCGCCAGTGATCGACTTCCTCTTGGTAGCCGTGGGCGAGCAGCGCGCTGAGAGTCTGAGACGCATCACGCAACCACACGTAGCGATAGTCCCAGTTGCGCGTGCCCCCGAAGCTCTCTGGAAGGGAGGTCGTGGCGGCGGCGGCGATGCCACCGGTGTCTTCATGGGTGAGCGCGCGTAAGACGAGGAGAGAACGAAGCACCTCGTCCGAATAGGCACCGCGATGCGTGAACGTCGACGACCACTCGTCCCACAGTTTCACCGTCGAGGCGATCGCGTTGGGCATGTCGATGGGGCCGGGCGCCTCTTCGTGAGACGGGTACCACGCCAGGGTGTGGTCGATCACTTCTCCTTCTCGCACAGGGAAGGTCGCCTTGTGCACATGGTCGGTCGCCGTCAGCTCGATGCCGCGAATGACGAGGGCGTCGGGGCCAGCCACTGCCTGGAGCGTGTTCTCGGAGTCGTGAAGTTGCTGCACCCAGGGCACCGCCGTCGCGTAGCTGAAGCGCATGCGCAACTCGACGTGCATCTCGACTTCGCCGAAGACGCCATGGATGCGCCGCACGACGTTCGCATTACCGTCCCCGCGAGGCATGGCATCCACCACCTCGACCACGCCCGTCGACGTCGTCCACGTGGTGACCAGCACGAAGGAATCGCCTCGATAGTGGCGCTCCGCCGTCGCATTCGGATCGGATGGTGCAAGAAGCCACCGGCCCTGATCCTCGGTGCCGAGTAGCGCCCCGAAGACCGACGCCGAATCGTAGCGGGGAAGGCAAAGCCAGTCGATGCTGCCGTCCTTGCCGACGAGCGCACCCGTTCGACAGTCGCTGATCAGGGCATAATCTTCGATCGCCAACGCCATTCCGTCATCCTCGCAGGTAGCGTGAACGACATGACACAGGCCGTGCAGACTCTGATCATCCTCGGTGCAAGCGGAGACCTCACCTCGCGGTTGCTCCTTCCCGCGCTCGGTCAGGTGCTGACGAAGGATCCGGCCCGTCGCGTCACCTTCATCGGCGCCGGGTCGCAGGATTGGACGAAGGCGCACTGGCGGCACGTGGTGCGCACCTCGTTCGCCGCGTCGAAGGCCGAGGGGCCGGCGGTCGACGCTCTCCTGGCATCCACCGAGTATGTGTCGATGGATGTCACGGTGCCCGCCGATCTGAAGGCGCTGCTCGCCCGTGCCGAAGGCACGCCCGCTTTGTACTTCGCCCTTCCGCCGGCCGTGACGAAGGTCACGTGCGCGGCGCTCGCCGAGGTCGATCTTCCGAAGGAGACCCGTCTGGCGCTCGAGAAGCCGTTCGGAACGGATCGCCGGAGCGCCGCGGCGCTGAACCGCAAGATCGCGACGCTGGTGCCCGAGAATCAGGTGCACCGCATCGACCACTTCCTCGGCAACTCCACAGTGCAGAATCTGTTCGGATTGCGGTTCGCCAACCGCATCTTCGAGCCGCTGTGGAGCTCGCAGCACATCTCGAGGGTCGACATCGTCTACGACGAGACGCTCGGTCTGGTGGGTCGTGCCGGTTACTACGATCACGCAGGAGCGCTTGTCGACATGCTCCAGAGCCACCTGCTCCAAGTGCTCGCGGTCACCGCGATGGAGGCGCCGGCGACGCTCAGCGCCGACGACCTGCGCGACGCCAAGGAGATCCTGCTGCGGGCCACGCGCGTGTGGGACGACGATCCGGTCGCGTCGAGCCACCGCGGCCGGTACACGAAGGGCAAGATCGGACGCACGATCCTTCCGTCCTACGTCGACGAAAAGGGCGTAGATCCCGAGCTGGAGACCGAAACGCTCGCGCAGATCACGTTCGCGATCGACAACTGGCGCTGGGCCGGCGTTCCGTTCACCCTGCGATCCGGAAAGGCGATCGGGGTGCCGCGGCATGAGATCGTCTTGACGTTCCGCGACGCGCAGCACGTACCGCAAGGACTGCGGGGCGTCGCGCATCCCACGCGACTACGTCTTCGCCTTGGACCGGACGAGATGACGCTCGAACTGAACACCAATGGCCCCGGGGATCCGAAGTTCCTGTCCAGGGCGAAGCTCGAGGCAGAATTCGGAGCTGGGACCCTGGTGGCGTACGGCGAGGTTCTCGCCGACCTGCTCGACGGCGATCCTTCGCTTTCCGTGCGGGGTGACACCGCCGAGGAGTGCTGGCGCATCGTCGACCCGGTCATCGCGGCGTGGCGCAAGGATGAGGTGCCCATCGACGACTACGCAGCGGGGTCGGAGGGTCCTGAGAACTGGCCGGCGATCCCGTAGGGAGCGCTCACCCCTTCGGTGTCGCACGTCTGAGACAGACTGAACGCGTGCTGCTGACAGAACTGGTGACCACGGTCGACACCGTGACTGCGACTCGGTCGCGCCTGGCCAAGGTGGATGCCATCGCCGGGTTACTCGTGAAACTGCCGGCCGGCGAGATCGTGGCCGCCATCGGGTTACTCGTCGGCAAACCACGGCAGGGACGCCTGGGAGTCGGATGGAGCGGCCTCG
>DASZMW010000338.1:0-8481 GCA_035551735.1 Humibacter sp.
AGACGGATGCCGCGATCGCCGCCTCGCGCACCCTCGTCGAGTCGTACCGGCACGCCGACGGCAGCTGGGTTCCGCTGCAGTCGCTCACGACAGCGCAGCGCGAGTCTCTCGACGCGCAGATCGACCAGACGATCGAGCTGCTCGCACCGATCGCCGCCATCTGCGACGTGAGGAGGTCGGCATGAGCGACGCCCAGCTCCCTGAGCGAGCGCAGCGAGTCGAAGGGCCCGTTTCCGCGCACGGCGTCGGCCGCCGTGGGTTTCTGCACGGACTCGTCGGCGCAGGCATCGCAGCCCCGCTGGCCGCTGTCGCCGCGGCACCCGCGATGGCGGCCGCAGTCACCGGCACGCCTTCGCCCGACAGCCTCGCCCACCCGGCGGCGACGGGCACCGCAACTGCCTCGGCGTACGGGTTCCATGGGGCGCACCAGGCAGGCATCCTCACCCCTGCGCAGCGCAGCGCGGCGTTCGTGGCTTTCGACCTGACAGCCGCCGGCAAAGCCGAACTGACCGAGCTGATGAAGACGCTGACGGAGCGAGTGCGCTTCCTCACAGCCGGCGGAACGCCTCAGACGACCGGCATCACCGCGCCGCCGTCGGACTCCGGTGTGCTCGGCCCGGCCGTCCCGGCTGACGGACTCACCGTGACGGTCTCGCTCGGGGCGTCGGCCTTCGATGACCGCTACGGTCTTGCGCCGAGCAAGCCGTATCGGCTGCGCACCATGGAGGATTTCCCGAACGACGACCTCGACCGTGCGACGTGCGACGGCGACGTGCTGCTGCAGGTGTGCGCACACAACGCAGACACGGTCGCGCACGCCTTGCGTGACATCGCGCGGGCGACGCGAGGCGCCATGCAGATCCGGTGGCGCAAGGACGGGTTCGTGTCGCCGCCGCGCCCATCAGGCACGCCGCGCAATCTGATGGGTTTCAAGGACGGAACGTCGTCGCCCGCGTTGGCCGCGGCATCCGCGCCGAACGAACTGGTGTGGGCGCACGCGGGCGACAACGAGCCCGACTGGGTGGAGGGCGGTTCGTACCACGTGGTGCGGGTCATCCGCATGCTCGTCGAATTCTGGGACCGCGTCTCCCTGCATGAGCAGGAGAACATGATCGGTCGCAGGCGCGACTCGGGGGCGCCGCTCACCGGCACGCACGAGAGCGACGACCCGCACTACGAGACCGACCCGACGGGCGATGTGATCCAGATGGATGCCCACATCCGGCTCGCCAACAACCGGTCGAAGCCGCAGGCCAAGGAGCAGATGCTGCGGCGCCCGTACAACTACGACTCGGGCGTCGACGTGAACGGCAACATCGACACCGGCCTGATCTTCGCCTGCTTCAACCAAGACCTCGAGCGCCAGTTCGTCACAGTGCAGAAGCGTCTCATCGACGAACCGCTCGTCGACTACATCTCACCCACCGGCGGCGGCTATTTCTTCGCGCTGCCCGGTGTGCGTAACAAGACCGACTGGTTCGCCAGCGGACTGCTGACCTGATTCGCAGGCGGTGGGCAGCACCTGTTCTCCCGATGAAAGGATCACGAATGCCCAAGGTGTTCGGGCGGCGCGCCTTACGCGTCGCAGCCATCCCGGTCGCGCTCGCCGCGATCGCGACGACCTTCGCCCTCGCGGCGCCGGCGTCGGCCAATCAACCGGATCATTCCGGAACCACCCAGACGCCGATCAAGCACCTCGTCGTGCTGTTCGACGAGAACATCTCGTTCGACCACTACTTCGGCACCTATCCGAACGCGGCGAACACCGACGGCACGAAGTTCACCGCCGCCAAGGGCACCCCCAAGGCGAACACGGTGCAGAACGCCGGCCTGATCGCGACGAACCCCAACGCGTACACCCCGCAGCGGCTCACGTCAGCCCAGGCCGTCACGTGCGACCAGAACCACAACTACGGTCCTGAGCAGAAGGCCCTGAACAACGGCGCGATGGACAAGTTCGTGGAGAACACGAGCAAGGACACCTGCACCGGCATGTACGGCAGCCCCGGCCTGGCGATGGATTACTACGACGGCAACACCGTCACCGCCGAGTGGAACTACGCGCAGAACTACGCCATGAGCGACAACGCGTGGGACACCGTGTTCGGCCCGTCCACCCCTGGCGCGCTCAACCTCGTCTCGGGTCAGACGCACGGCGTGACATCCATCGATCCGACGACCGGCAAGCAGACCGCGGCCCCGGATGCCTACACGGTCGCGTCGCCCGACGCGAGCGGTGTCGGCACGGTGATCAACGATCCGGATCCGGCCTACGACGACTGTGCAGACAACAACCACACGTCGACCAACGCGCTCGGCTCGATGTCGGGCACGAACATCGGCGATCTGCTGAACGCGAAGAACGTGACGTGGGGCTGGTTCCAGGGCGGCTTCACGCCGACCACCACGTGGGACGGCAAGTCCGGTGACTATGCGGCCTGTGGCGCGACCTCCACGAACGTGGCCGGCGCGGCATCCGTCGACTACTCGGCGCACCACAACCCGTTCGAGTACTACAAGTCGACGTCCAACCCGCACCACCTTGCCCCGTCGAGCAGCAAGATGATCGGCCACACCGACCAGGCGAACCACCAGTACGACCTGACCTCGTTCGACACCGCGCTGAAGCAGAACAATCTGCCGGCCGTGTCGTTCCTGAAGGCAGCCGAGGCGCAGGACGGGCACGCCGGATACTCCGACCCGCTGGATGAGCAGAAGTTCCTCACCAACGAGATCAACGCCATCGAGCAGTCCCCGGAGTGGTCGAGCACCGCGATCGTCATCAACTACGACGACTCCGACGGTTGGTACGACCACGTCGCGCCGACGATCCTGAACGGATCGAAGGATGCCGCGAACGACTCCGCGATCTGCAGCACGGCCACCGCATCGGCGGCCGGCGGCTACGCGGACCGTTGCGGACCGAGCCAGCGTCTGCCCTTCCTGGTGATCTCGCCGTTCTCGAAGCAGAACTACATCGATCACACCGCGATCGAGCAGACGTCGATCACGAAGTTCATCGAGGACAACTGGAAGACCGGACGCATCGGCGACTCGTCGTTCGACGCCAGGGCAGGATCGATCACCGGCATGTTCGACTTCTCGCACCCGCAGCAGAGGGCGGTCGTGCTGGGCAGCAACGGAGCGGTCGCGAAGGTCATCCCGGTGCATGTCGGCAGCAATAGCGGCAATCCGGGCCACGGTGGAAATCCGGGGCACGGCGGCAACCCGGGCAATGGCGGTCACTCCTCGCCCGGCCAGTCGATCTCGGATGCCGTGAAGTGGGTGCTCGACCAACTCAAGCAGGTGCTCCAGCACCTCTTCTGATCCCCACCCTGCTGGTCGAGTAGCGCCCGCATCGCTGGTCGAGTAGCGCCCGCGTAGCGGACGCGTATCGAGACCCTCCCCGACAGCCGCGGACGGGTCTCGATACGCGGGCGGCTTCGCCGCGCGCTACTCGACCAGCGCGGGTTGCACCGCGCCCGCGGCATCCTCCTCGTCCCAGTCCCTCACGTGCACGATCTCGCGCGACCGGAAGTGCCCGGCGAACTGCAGCACGAGCCCCAGCACCGACCAGCCGATCAGTACGAGCACCGGGAACCCGATCGCGGCATCCGGAAAGTACGACATGTCGCGCAGCAACGTCGTCGCGGCGCCTGGCACGAACCACTGGCCGACCGCACCCCACGGTTCGACGAGGAACTGCACGGGCTGCGCAGGCGATGCCAGCGGATTGCCGATGAGCATCGTGATCACCGATCCGACGCCGATTCCTGCACCGCCGAGCAGAGCGCTCGTGCCCACGATGAGTGATGCCGTGCCGAAGAGCGAGAGTGCCATCGCTCCGACGTTCGCAATGTACGACCCCTGCAGCACACCGAGCCAGGGCTGCATCACGCTCACGATCACGACCCCGGCCGCGACCGCGTAGACCACGGATGCCGCCAGCCGCCGCCACACCCCTGTGACGAGCAGCGAGATGACGATGCCGCCGATCATGCCGCCGAGCGTCAGCGGGAAGGCCGCAGCTGTCATCCCCGCGCCTCGTGAATCGGTGCCGGCGAACGGCACGACGTCGGTGAGTTTGACGGTGACCGCCGGCACGGATGCCTGAGCCTGCAGCACCTGCTGGGCACTGGCACCCTGCGCCGCCGCGGCTTGCCCTGCGCCCCGTGCCGCTTCGGCGAGCTGGGCGCTCACCTGCGCCTGCAGCTCGCCCTGCACCTGGGTCATCATCTGCGTGACGACCGGGCTTGCGGCGGATGCCGTGAGCACCTCGGGCTTCGTGCCCAGCACGATGCCGCCGTCGTAGCTGCGGTCGTGGATGCCGCTCACGATCGCGCCGCGACCGGACACCTTCGTGAGGTCAAAGACCCCATCGGCCTTCTGGTCGAGGGCCTTCTGCAGTGCGCTCACCTGGGCGCTCGGCCCGGCGATCGCGACCGGCAAATTCTGCGCCGTCGCGGTGGTCGTCGGCCAGAGGAAGGCGAGTACGACGATTCCGATCGCGACGGCGGCGCCGACTCCGATGAGCAGCGCGCGACCCCACGTGGTGTGGGCGATGCGTTCCGACATGATGTTCTCCCACTATCAAAAACGAATGTTCGTTCTTTATAATGAGACTCGTAAGTGCCGGTGTCAACTGAGTGGCCGCACGTGCCGTGCCGAATATCGGAGATTTGCAGTCCACCGCGACGTGTTGCGATGCACCAGCGGCGCGTCGCAACAAATCTCCGACGTCCGGCACGCAGACGGCTGGATAGGGTCGGGGCATCCCGGCTGGTGGGTGAGCTCGAGCCGGGATGTGGCAGAGGAGAAGGAGGAACGGATGCCCAAGGTCAGTGACGAGCATCGCGAGCAGCGTCGTCAGCAGATCCTCGACGCTGCGATGCGCAGCTTCGCGAGCAAGGGATTCGACGACACCGTGATGAGCGACATCTTCGCGGAGGCCGGACTGTCCGCCGGAGCTGTCTACGGGCACTTCGAGGGCAAGCGGGAGATTCTGACGGCCGTGGCAGAGGCCGTGCTCGACGGAGGCCGCCTGCCGACGGCGCCGGCACGGGAGGCCGACGGCAGGCCGACGCATCCGATCGACTTTGCCGATCGCTTCGCGACGAGGCTCATCGATCACGTCGGCGGTGCGGCGCTTCCGCTCCAGGTCTGGGGGAGGGCCGCAGCCGATCCTGCACTGCACGCCGTGTTCGATGCCGTGTTCCCACGGATCGTCGACGCCTTCAGCGAGCAGATCGCGGTCTGGCTGCACGAGACCAGGGGGCTGTCGGTCACGCGCGCACGGGAGCGTGGGCGCCCACTGGCATCCGTGTTGGCGGGGTTGCTGCAAGGCGCCATCGTGCAGCTCGTGTTCATCCCGGACTTCGACCGCGCGGCCTATCTCGCCGAATCCGGGCCGATCTTCGACACCATCAACGAGTGACGCCACGGTCTGCCCGTGCGAATATCTGCCGCGGACTGGACCCGGAGCGCGCTCCGTCCGCGATCATGGAGGCATGAAGACCTTCACTCTCCCGAACACCACGATCGACGCAAGCAACGTCATCCTGGGCCTGATGCGCATCCTCGAGCTCAGCGACGAGCAGATCCGCACGCTGGTGAGCACGGCGCGTGACGCCAGCATCAACTTCTTCGACCACGCGGATGTCTACGGTGGCGACCACGGATGCGAGCGGCGCTTCGGCGATGCCGTGCAGTTCACCGGCGCCGAGCGCGAGAGCGTGTACCTGCAGTCGAAGGTGGGCATCCGGAACGGCTACTGGGACTTCTCGAAGGAGCACATCCTCGAGTCCGTCGACGAGTCGCTGAAGGCGCTGCGCACCGACTACCTCGACGTGCTGCTGCTGCACCGTCCCGACACGCTGATGGAGCCGGACGAGATCGCGGATGCCTTCAGCACGCTCCACGATGCCGGCAAGGTACGCAACTTCGGCGTATCGAACCAGACGCCGGGCCAGGTCGAGCTACTGAAGCGCTCCGTGCAGCAGCCGCTCGTGGTGAACCAGGTGCAGCTCAGCATCACGCACGCGAACCTCTTCGCGCAGGGCATCGCCGCGAACATGAACGGGCTGGACCAGTCGATCGACCGCGACAACGGCATCCTGGACTACTCGCGCCTGAACGACATCACATTGCAGGCGTGGTCGCCGTTCCAGAAGGGGTTCTTCGACGGCGTGTTCCTCGGCGACCGCGAGCACTACGCGGAGCTGAACGACGCGATCGACGAGATCGCCGCCGCCTACGGTGTGACGCCCACAGCGATCGCAGTCGCCTGGATCACCCGCCACCCGGCGAACCTGCAGGTCGTGCTGGGAACGACGAACCCGCAGCGCGTGACGGATTCCGCCGCCGGCTCCGACCTGCCGCTCACCCGTCCCGAGTGGTACCGCCTCTTCACCGCGGCGGGCCACACCCTCCCGTAGGCCCTCCCGCTGGTCGAGCAGCGCCCGCTCTCCGCTGGTCGAGTAGCGCCCGCGTAGCGGACGCGTATCGAGACCCGCACCACGGCATCAAGACGCGTGCGGGTCTCGATACGCGAGCGGCTTCGCCGCGCGCTACTCGACCACCGGAGAGACGGGCCGCGCTACCCCATCGCCGGAGGCATAAGATGGTTCGGTGGTCGAACTATCTGATGAGGAATTCGCTCCGGCGCCGACAGCGCCTCCCAGCGCGGATGCCCGCGCCGCCGTGCACTCGCTCACGCGCATCTCGCGCATTCTCGAGAGGTCGATTCCCGAGTTGAGCCTCGCCGACTTCCGGGTGCTCTCCGCCGTGGCGGAGGGAGAGGCGCGGGCATCCCGACTCGCCCAGCGCCTCGCGCTCGGCAAGCCGGCGATCAGCTCGACCGTCGACTCCCTCGTGCGACGCGGGCTCCTGCGTCGCGAGGCGCACGACACCGACCAGCGTGCCGTCGACCTCGTGCTCACGGCCGACGGAGAGGCAGCACGCACGGCGGCCGAGAACGAACTCGCCGCCGTGGTGACGGCGCTCGCCGCCGGTACGGATGACCCGCATGCCGTGCTCGCCGCGCTGGCAGGGCTCGGAGACGAGATCGAGCGCCGGCAGGCATCCTTCGCGGCCGCGCGGCAGACATCCGAGGCGACCGAGGCGGCGCGGTGAGCCGCACAACTGCGACCACAGCGCCGGAAGCCACCTCGGACGCCCCATCGTCCCAGCAACAGGGCTGGCTTCGCCGGCTCGGCCACTACCTGTGGCGGCACCGCAAGAACGTGATCATCTCGGTCGTCGCAGCCATCATCGGTTCAGCGTGCCAGGTGGCCACGCCGCTGATCGCCCGGCAGATCGTCGATGGCGTGATCGTCGACAAAACCGCGTCGCTTCTGCCCTGGCTCAGCCTGCTGATCGTGCTGGCGTTGATCGCGTTCGGGTTCTCGTACCTGCGCCGCTACCGTGGAGGCCGCGTTGCGCTCGACGTGCAGAACGATCTGCGCAACGACATGCACGACAAGCTCCAGCGGCTCGACTCCGCGGCACTCGACACGATGCCCGTCGGGCAGCTCGTCGCCCGTGCCAACTCCGACTCCGCGCTCGTGCAGGGCCTGCTCAACTTCCTGCCGCTCGTCACCGGCAACGTGCTGATGATGGTGCTCTCGCTCGTCGTCATGTTCGTGCTGTCGCCGCTGCTGGCGCTCGTCAGCCTCGCCGTCGTGCCCGCGCTTCTCGTCGTCAGCTATCGGATGCGCCGCCGTGTCTTCCCCGCCACTTGGGACGGCCAGCAGAAAGAGGGTGAACTCGCCGAGATCGTCGACGAGGATGTCGGCGGCGTGCGCGTTGTGAAGGCGTTCGGCCAGGAGCGACGTGAGTTGGAGCGACTGACCGGCACCGCGACCTCGCTGTACGGATCGCAGATGCGCGCCGTGCGCATCCAGTCCAAGTTCCAGCCGCTGCTGGAGGCGATTCCGGCGCTCGGTCAGGTCGGCATCCTCGCCCTCGGCGGCTGGCTGGCGATGAACGGCAACATCACCCTCGGCACGTTCCTCGCGTTCTCCACCTACATCGCGCAGCTCATGGCTCCGGCCAGGCAGCTGGCGGGCATCCTGACGATCGGGCAGCAGGCGCGCGCGGGGCTCGACCGCATCTTCCAGCTCCTCGACCTGAAACCCACGATCGCGGATGCCCCCGACGCCGTCGACCTGCCGGCACGCCCGGGCGCGATCGAGTTCCACGGCGTGACGTTCGGCTACCAGCCGCACACGAAGGTGCTCGACGACTTCTCCCTCACCGTGAACCCGGGCGAACGCGTCGCGCTGGTCGGCTCGAGCGGAAGCGGCAAGTCCACCGTCGGCCGCCTTCTCGTGCGCTACTACGATCCGGACACCGGCCGCGTCACGATCGGCGGTCGCGATGTTCGCGACGTGCACCTCGGATCCCTCCGGCAGACCGTCGGCATGGCCTTCGAAGACGCCTTCCTGTTCTCCGAGTCGGTGCACGACAACATCGCCTACGGCG
>DASZMW010000339.1:0-3439 GCA_035551735.1 Humibacter sp.
CTGGCGGCGAGCTACGAGGCGAAGGCTCGTGGGGTGCGTACCGCGATGGGCGGGCGTCAGGCGCGCGAGCTCTGTCCGGATGCCGTGGTCGTCCCGCCGCGAATGGATGCCTATTCGGCGGCCAGCATGGACGTGTTCGCGATCTTCCGTGACACGACGCCCCTCGTCGAGGGTCTTTCGATCGATGAGGCGTTCCTCGAGGTGGGCGGTCTTAGGCGCATCGCAGGCACACCCGAGCAGATCGCCGTTCGGTTGCGGGAGCGGGTTCGCGTGGAAGTGGGGCTCGCCATCTCGGTCGGAGTTGCGCGTACGAAGTTCCTCGCAAAGGTCGCCAGCGCAGTGAGCAAGCCCGACGGGCTCCTCGTGGTCGAACCAGGACGCGAGGAGGAGTTTCTGCTGCCGCTCCCGGTCGAACGGTTGTGGGGAGTCGGTGCAGTGACCGCCGAGAAGCTGCACAGCCTCGGGATTCGCACCGTCGGGCAGCTGGCCGAGCTGGAGGAGGGGACGGCTCAGCGAGCCCTGGGCACGGCGGTCGGCGCGCACCTGCATGCGCTGGCCAGGCTGAGGGATCCCCGCCCGGTCGACGTCACACGCCGACGGCGGTCGATCGGCTCGCAGCGTGCCCTCGGATCCCGGCCGCGGTCGCCTGACGAACTCGACCTCATCCTCACCCAGATCGTGGATCGACTCGCCCGCCGACTTCGCGACCACGCACGAGTGTGCCGTACGGTCGTGCTCCGCCTGCGTTTCGGCGACTACGCGAAAGCCAGTCGTTCGCGAACCCTTCGCTCGCCGTCCGACCGCACCGGGATGCTGCTCGACGTTGCCCGTGGCCTGCTCGCCGCCGTTCAGCCACTGATCGTCGAGCGCGGGATCACACTCATCGGCCTGTCCCTGTCGCAGCTGGCACGCGCCGACGGCATCCAGCCGGAGCTCCCCATCGACTGGGGCGACGGGTCCCGCCTCGACACGGTGGTCGACGCTGTCCGCGACCGTTTCGGGGCGACTGCGGTCTCCAGAGCCGCGCATCTCGGCCGCGATCCCGGGTTGTCCGCACCGCTGCTGCCCGAACACGAGTGACCCAGGACAACGATGATGCGCGATGAAGCGGGCGTGGAAGTCTTCCACGTCGCACGAAAGAGAGCGCTGGACGAACCCGAGGCGTCCGCGTGCGTGGTCCCCGGCTGCGCCGCCTTCGTCGACGCGGGCGCTCCGATCCCGGTCTGCACGCATCACCTTGCCTTCGGCGCCGATTGGTTAGCCAAGGAATACGGGGCCGAGGATGTGCTGCCGACCCCGTGTCCTGCATGCGGCGCGCGAGTGGGCGTTCGATATCCGTCGGGGTGGGTCTGCTCTGTGTGCGAGTGGGTATACGGCACGAGTCCCGACGACGACCTGCCGCTGCCACGCGTGGATGTCGTCTACTACATCCGGTTCGACGATCGCATGAAGATCGGCACGTCGAGCAACCTGCGCCAACGGATGTCGCAGCTCTGGCATCACGAACTCGTCGCGCTCGAGCGCGGTGCGCGTGCCCAGGAGCACGCCCGCCACGTGCAATTCGCCGAGTGGCGGCTGGGCACGAGCGAGTGGTTTCAGGTGTCTCCGGACCTCATGGAACACGTGGATGCGCTGCGGGCCGGAGTCGAGGACCCGTGGGACCTCTACGCGCGCTGGGTCAGCGAGGCGATCGCGTTGCGTGCGTGACGCGCCGCTGCGGTCGCGTCAGCGCAGGTAGGCGTCGACGAACAGAGGGCCGCGGATCGCGCGGAGTTCCTCGATGATCCGCTCGTAGGTCTTCTTTGTCACACCCGACGCGACGATGTCGTGCGGTCCAAGGGCAGGAAGGCGGCCGGTGCGGATTCGCACCACCTCCCATCCGGCCGAGCGCAGGGCGCGATCCTTGCGCTCGTCGGCCCGCTGCCGTTTGCCGACGTGCTCGAGCCCGTACCGCCCGGTGCTGTCGTATTCGAGCGCGACCTGCAGCTCGGGCAACACGATGTCGGGCCACACCTCGAGGTGGTCGAAGAACGGACGGGCGACGCGGATGGCGTTGAGCCCCGTCGTCAGCGCGAGCCGCGTTTCCAGACCCGCGCGGAGCTCCGCTTCGACTGCGGAAGCGGGCTTCGGGGTGCACGCGCTCAGGAAGGGGGATCCCGGAGGTAGCGCCGGCGTCTTGTCACAGATTCGGCGCGCAGGCCGAGGCGGTCGTGTGGGCCGTGGCGCCCCCGCCGGCTCCCGATACTGCTCATCCCGAACCACACTCATCCGGGGATTAGGCCGCGCGAGCGCCAGCCGCGTGCACTCAGGACACCACGCCGAACGCCGGCGCCGTTGCCCTGGTCGGTCGCGCTGCTCCGCAGGCGTCGCCACGAAGACGTGGCCTGCCTCGCACTGCCATAGCAGCAGCACCTCCGCCGCGGGCGGGATCTGCGACAGGGTGAACCCGTTGTTCAGTTCCGGATGATATTGCCTGATCAACGCGGGAAACGAAGCCCAAGCATCCCGATAGGTCCCGACGGCATACGGCACATCCGTGCCGCGCGAGAACTGTCGCCTCGCCCACCACTGATCCACCGGTTCCGCCACACCGGCACCCTAAGGGCCGCCAGCGACAGCGGCGCACCGGCCGCGAGGCCGGCTACTGCCGGCGATTCACTCGGACCAGATCGCCAGGTCATTCCCCGCATCGTGCATCAGCGGATCTCGGAGTGCTCCCCGAGCGAATGCCACGTGCGGTTGTGATACACGAGCGGCGACGCCGACCGAACGTCGGCTGTGTCGGGAAGCTTGGCCTGCAGCGCGTGCACGGCGATGACCGTGGAGCTGCCGGCATCCATGCGGTTGATGACCTTGCCCCGAATCCACGTGTGCGCTGCGGGGAAGTAGGGTTCGCCGGTGATCAGGCGATCCCAGATATCGGTGTTCGCGAAGCGGTCGATGCCACTGGTCGCGCAGAGCTTGGCGATGTCCAGTTGAGCCGCCCCGAGCAGATGCACGATCACGGTGTCGGCGCGACGGATGGTGGGTGCGCTGGATGACTGGTCCGAGATCGAGAAGACGAGGAGCGCTGGTTCGGCGCTGACGGAGAACACCGATGTGGCGGTGAGGCCGACGGGACCGTCGCCGGCATCGGCAGTGACCACCGCGACGCCTGCCGGATGGTTACGGAACGCGAGTTTGTACTCATCGGCGGGCAAGCCGCTGAAGTCGACGTCTCGCTCTGCCCGCTCGGCATGCAAGGCGCTCACGTTCTCATGAGCCATCGTGAATCTCCCGTCGCATCGACCGCTGTGAGCCGGTCATCATCCACACTCGCGGATGTTCCTCGGGTGCGCAAACGTGTTGCACCTTGTGACAGCGCACCGCCGCGGGAGTTGGAAGTCGAGCGGACCGGGAGCTCCGTAGCGGAGCAGCTTGCCCCACTCGATCCGAATTG
>DASZMW010000340.1:0-12211 GCA_035551735.1 Humibacter sp.
CCGGATGCCGTCGCGCAGGTCGGGCGCGGCGCTCGCCGTGACCGGCCGCTCGCCGAACCACGCGATGCCGGCCCAGGTATCCCCAGCGACATCGTCGTCGGGATCCTGCGGCCACCCGTCCGAAATGCGCAGCGACCAGCGGTCGAGGGGCATGCCGAGCACGAGGGTCGCGGCCAGCTCCTTCTTCGTCGGTCGTCGTACCTCGGCGACGCGACCCGGCAGCAATCGTTCGGTGAGTGCGTCGAGAGCCTCGAGCTTCTCGTCGCCTTCGAAGGTGTGGAACGTACCGAGCACGACGGCGCTCCGGTAAGCGATCGACGATTCGAAGGCCGAACGGGCGACGACGACTCCGTCGACAGCGGTGATGGAGACTGCGGCCGGCGCACCGGCGACGAGGCGCATCCAGCGTGATCCTGTCGAACCGTGCACGACGATGTCGTCGCCCAAGCGTGCGACGGCAGTCGG
Organism: Humibacter sp.; assembly: GCA_035551735.1. GTDB lineage: Bacteria > Actinomycetota > Actinomycetes > Actinomycetales > Microbacteriaceae > Humibacter. Next base: position 466 of record DASZMW010000340.1, read on the forward strand.
CAGCACGCCGGGCAGGCCGTCGTCGTCGACGTAGCCAACGTGCGCGACGGCCGTCGAATCCAGCAGCGCGTCGAGCTGCGAGCGGTCGTGCGACATGAGCTCGGGCAAGCGCGTCGGGTCGAGGCGGGTCATGGAGTCAAGTGTCCCAGGGTGGACCCACCACCTACACCGCCGCCGGCACCCCGAACACCGCAGCATCGAACGTGCCGTTGCGCTCGCGGAAGGTGTGCGCGTAGCCGGGCCAGAGCAGCGTCAGCCGTCCGCTGCGGTCGTCCACGTACCAGTTGGTGCAACCGCTCAGCCACACGCTGTCGGCGGCGGCGGCATCCAGAGCGGCGACGTAGTCGTCCTCGGCGTGCTGAGGGATGTCGAGCGGAGCATCCGCGCCATCGAGGTGCTCGAGTGCACCGAGCACGTACTCCAGTTGCGTCTCGATCATGTAGACGGCGGAGTTGTGGCCGAGGCTCGCGTTCGGGCCGTCGAGCACGAAGAGATTCGGGAAGCCGTGCACCACCGTCGAGGCATAGGCGCGCATGCCGTGCGCCCAGTGCTCGGCGAGACGGATGCCGTCCCTCCCGGTCACGAGTTCCGCGAACGGCGGCCTGGTCGCATGGAAACCCGTCGCGAAAACGAGCACATCGAGGTCGTGATGTTCTCCCGATGCCGCCACCGCGCTCGTGCCGTGCAACCGGTCGAGCGCGCTGGTCTCGAGGGTCACGTTCGCGCGCTGCAGCGCGGGATAGAAGTCGTCGGAGAGCAGCACCCGCTTGCAGCCGATCTCGTAGTCCGGGGTGAGCGCGGCGCGCAGCGACGGATCGGCGACCTGCGCGCGCAGGTGGCCGGCGGCGCGGTCCCGGAGCACGCCGATCGCCTCCGGAACGCCGAGCCTCGCGGGGAACCCGGCCTCCGCGTCCCAGAACATCCGGTCGCGAAGATCGTCGCGCTCGGCCGGGTCGGCCAGGGCGTCACGTTCCTGCGCGGTGTACGCGCGATCGCCCCGCGGCACCACGTACGGTGCCGAGCGCTGGAACACGGTGACGTGCGCGGCCTTGCGCGCCAGTTCGGGCAGCACCTGCACCGCGGATGCTCCGGTGCCGACCAGTCCGACCCGTGCGCCCTCGAGTTCCAGGCCGGCATCCCACGCGGCCGTGTGCAGCACGGCGCCGGGAAACCCTTCCATTCCGTCGACGGAGGGGATGCGTGGCTCGCTCAGGCGGCCGACCGCGCTCACCAGCACCTCCGCCCGGTACTGCGCGACGGGAGTTGTGACCAGCCAGTTGGCGGCGTCCTCGTCCCAGCGGGCATCCGTCACCGGCTCACCGAAGCGCAGGTGCGGCAGGATGCCCTCCTCGCGCGCCGCCTCGCGCAGGTACTCCTGCAGCTCGGAGCCGCTCGGGTAGATGTGCGTCCAGTCCGGCTTGGTGCGGAACGAGAACGAGTACAGGTGCGACGGGATGTCGCACGCAACACCCGGATACACATTGTCGCGCCACGTGCCGCCCACGTCAGCGGCGCGCTCGAGGATGAGGAACGACCCTCGACGAGGATCCTTCGCTGCTTGCCGTCTCAGACGGATGCCCATGCCCAGCCCCGCGAACCCGGCGCCGACGATGAGCGTGTCGACCTCGATCACCCCAGCTCCCTGAGCGAGGCGAAGTCGAGTCGAAGGGTCGCGGTCGCGCATCATCCGCCCACTCGTTCGTACGTCGTCGTGCGCTGCACCAGCGGACGGCCGACCTCGTCGGCGATCCGCCGCATGTCGGTCACGGTGAGCACACGGCCCTGCTCGGGTCCGGCCCATGGGGCGATCTCGCCGTCGATCAGCACGCCGCCGAGATCGTCGACGCCGCCCGCGAGCACGAGACGGGTGCCGCGGAAGCCGAGCTTGGTCCACGCGGCCTGCACATGGTCGATCGTGCCGGCGAGCATCAGCCTGGAGACCGCGTGCACCGCGCGCGACTCCCGCAGCGGTGGTCCCGCCGCAGGTCGAGTAGCGCCGCCCGTAGAGCGACGCGTATCGAGACCCGCCACCGCTACCGGCGAGTCCTGCGGCACGAACGGCATCGCGATGAACTCCGTGAAGCCGCCGGTGCGGTGCTGGAGTTCGGCGAGCATCCGCAGGTGGGCCACCTGATCCGCCGAGGTTTCGATGTGGCCGTAGACCATCGTGGCCGTCGAGCGCAGACCGGCACGATGCGCGGCCTCGACTGTCGCGACCCACTCGGCGACCGGCAACTCGGTGCCGCCGGAAAGTGCGTTCCTGATGCGGTCATCCAGAATCCGTGCGCCCGTTCCGGGCACCGTCCCGACGCCAGCCTCGCGCAACGTGGAGAGATATTCCGGCAGCGGCATGTTCAACCGACGGGCGCCATCCAGCAGTTCCAGCGGTCGATAGGCGTGCACGTGCAGCTGTGGCTGGCGGGCGTGGATCGCCCGCACAACATCCAGATAGGAGGATGCCTCCAGCCCGTCCCCGATGCGCCCCTGCACGCAGACTTCCGTGGCGCCGAGCTCAGCCGCTTCGTCCGCGATGGCGGTGACGAGGTCGAGCGTGAGCACGCCGTGCTGGACGGGCCTGCCGAGCAGGGAGGAGTCGATGTTGCGGTTGACGACATGCGTGATCTCGTCGCCGACGAGTTCGCGCCGCACGTCGTCCGCGAGTGCGGTGAGCTGCTCCAGGTCGGCGCCGTCGGAGGCCAGCAGCGCGATGTAGTCGGCGTCGTCCAGTCCAGCGGGGTCGCGCCGTAGCGCCCCCCAGATCCCTGAGCGGAGCGCGGAGCGCGGAGTCGAAGGGTCTGAGCTAGAGCGCCCTTCGACTCGCTCCGCTCGCTCAGGGGGCTGAGGCGACCAGGGACGGCCTACCACCGGAGCGGCCTCGTCGGCGAGGCCGTAGGCATCCGCAAGGGCGTGCAGGTGAGGTTGCACGGCCGGATCGATCCACGGCTCACCCTCACGCACGAAGTGCGGGTGGGCGGTGAGGCGCTCGTGCAGCCGGTAACCGGCGATCCCGGTGAGCCGTGCGAGCTCGTCGATCTGCGGCCACGGCCGCTCCGGGTTCACGTGGTCGGGAGTGAGGGGGCTGACGCCGCCCCAGTCGTCGATGCCGGCGCGGATCAGCAGAGCCAGCTCGTCGTGGTCGGTGAGGTTCGGGGGTGCCTGCACGCGGGCATCCGCTCCGAGCACGAGGCGCGTGACGGCGACGGCCGCCGCATACTCGTCTGCTGCGAGGTCGTCGCGGTTCATCATCGCGGTGGCGTACTTCGCGCGGAAGTTCTGCACGATGACTTCCTGCACGTGCCCCCAGCGCTCGTGTGCGTCACGGATGGCGTACATCGCGTCGACCCGGTCGGCGACCGTCTCGCCGATGCCGAGCAACACGCCGGTCGTGAACGGGATCTGCGATCGGCCTGCATCGTCGATGACGCGCAGTCGTACGGCCGGATCCTTGTCGGGGGATGCGAAGTGCGGCTGCCCCTTCTCGCTCCACAGCTTCACCGAGGTGGTCTCGAGCATCATGCCCATCGACGGCGCGACGGGCTTCAGCCGCTGCAACTCGGCCCAGGTCATCACGCCGGGGTTGAGGTGGGGGAGCAGCCCGGTCTCCTCGAGCACGCGGATCGCCATCGCCCGCATGTACTCCAACGTCGACGCGTACCCGTGCTCCGCCAGCCACTCGCGGGCGACGGCCCAACGGTTCTCCGGTCGGTCGCCGAGCGTGAAGAGCGCCTCCTTGCATCCCATCGCCGCGCCCTGCCTGGCGATCTCGAGCACCTCTTCTTCGGAGAGGAACGGCGAGATGCCGGCCTTCTCGAGCTTGCCGGGCGTCTGCACGAAGATGCAGTAGTGGCAGCGGTCCTGGCACAGGTGCGTGAGCGGAATGAACACCTTGCGCGAGTATGTGATCACGCCGGGGCGGCCTGCGCGTTCGAGTCCCTCGTCGCGCAGCCTGCCTGCGGTCTCGAGCAGCACGTCGAGGTCGTCGCCTCGGGCGTAGAGCAGAGTCTCGGCGTCGGAGTGATCCAGACGGATGCCGGAGCGCGCGTTCTCAAGCGCCTCTCGCATGTGCTCCGGAGCGGGGTGGAACGTGTCGGCCTCTGCCGCCCGCGGAGCGGATGCCCCGTCGCGCGCAGACACATCGGTGACGGTCAAGAGTCTGGCTGGCACGGGCATCCTCTGCTGAAGGAGACGTCGCGGAAACGGACGCCGAACGGCGGACAAAGCAGGAATGCGGCCCAAATCCAGGCCATACAGCGGACTCGTGTTTCAGCCTAGCGACGCTGCCTCAACTCCAGGTCCCTGAGCGAGGCGCAGCCGAGTCGAAGGGCCGCGGCGAGGAAGCGACCCTTCGACTCGCTTTGCTCTCTCAGGGAGCTGGGGCTGCGGCAGCGTGGCCGATCGGGTAGCTCGTGGCGCGGCACCCTTCGCTGGTCGAGTAGCGCCGCCGACGGCGACGCGTATCGAGACCCTCCACCAGCTGACAGAGGATCTCGATACGCGTCTGCTGCGCAGTCGCTACTCGATCAGCGGGACGGGGGCACGACCAGGCTGATCGCCGCCTCCGCCATCGCCGCGGTGGCCGGCACGTCGCGCATCCACAGCGGCACGGCGCGCGCGACGAGGCCGGCGTCGGTGAGGTGCGGTACGGCATCCGCGTCTTCCTCGGCGACCAGCCAACCGTCGAGCAGCCCCCCGTTGGGCCTCGCCCCGTAGTACAGACCGACCGCGGCAGAGCCGGTTTCGACGCCGATCACGGTGAGGCAGGCATCCGCCATGCCGCGCACCGCGGCGCCGCCGATGATCGGCGAGACGCCGACGACGCGCGCGGAGGTCTCGCGCACCGCATCACGAACGCCCGGCACGTTCAGGATCGTGCCAACCGACACGACGGGGTTCGACGGCGGGATCACGACGAGGTCGGCATCCCTGATCGCCTCGAGGACGCCGGGCGCGGCGCTCGCCGTCTCGAGTCCGACCTGAACGAATTCCGTTGCCGGAACTCCGGCGCGGTACCGCACCCACCATTCCTCGAAGTGGATGAGCGAGCCGGCCTCGTGCTCGTCCACCGCGTCGCGCAGCCGCACGTGCGTCTCCACCGGCTGGTCGCTCATCGGCAGCAGGCGTGCACCAGGCTGCCACCGCCTGGAGAGGAATCGGGTCGCCTCACTGAGGGTCGCGCCGTCGCGGAGCAGTTCGGTGCGCACGATGTGGGTCGCGAGGTCGAGGTCGCCGAGCGTGAACCAGTCCCACCCCTTGCCGTACGCGGCGATCTCGGCTGAGGTGCGGCGCGTCTCATCCGGCCGCCCCCAGCCCTGCTCTTCGTTGATGCCGCCGCCGAGCGTGTACATCACGGTGTCGAGGTCGGGGCAGACACGCAAACCGTTCAACCACATGTCGTCGCCCGTGTTGACGACGACGGTGACCTCCGCGCCCGGATGCCCCTCGGCGAGATGGGCGAGCAGCCCACGGGTGAAGCGGGCGCCGCCGACGCCTCCGGCCAGCACGGTCACGCGATGCAATGAGGTCATGCCTCAAGTCAAGCAGTCGTGACGCCGCCGCACTTCACGCGCGAGAGGGCCAGAATCGACCCATGCCTTCGCCCCTGCGTGCCGTCCGAGGCTCGGTCGCCTGGTTCTCTCGCACGAAGTTCTTCCGCGCGGTGGGGCCGACAGTGATGCCGCCCCTGGAGCACGGCATCGCGTTCCTCACGCGCGGCCGGGTGCAGATGAGCGGACTGCTCGTGCCGTCGTTGGTGCTGCGCACGATCGGCGCGAAGAGCGGCCTCGAGCGCGAGACGGCCCTGATGTACTGCCCGGAACCCGGGAGACGGATGCTCGTGACCGGCAGCAACTTCGCCCGCGACGCGCATCCCGCCTGGACGTCCAACCTGATCGCCCACCCCGACGCGGTGGCAGTGGTGCACGGCACGCCGATCCCCGTGCGCGCCCAGCTGATCGGAGACGACGAGCGCGAGGCGGTCTGGGCGTACATCGAACACCAGTGGCCCGGTTACCGCGGCTACGAGCGCGCGAGCGGCCGGGTGCTGCGCATCTTCCGCCTGGTGCCGGCTAGCTGACGCCCCCGCGGCCGGCTGAGCGGCGGAACCGCTGCCCCCGAATCGCTGTGAACACGGCCGCCGCCTGCTCCCGCCCAGGGGCGCGCCGATACCGTGACAGGCGTGACGCTGCTCCTCATCGGCCTGCTCGGCGGGTTCATCACGGGGATCTCGCCGTGCATCCTGCCGGTGCTGCCGGTGATCTTCCTCTCCGGCGGCGTGCAGAGTGCACGGCCGGAGTTCTCGAAAGACCCGGTGAACGCGCTGCGCGAGAAAGTCGGCGCGGGCATCCCATCGGCCGTTGCGAGGCGTGCTGGCACCGCGACGCTGCCGCGACCCGACCTTCCGGACGAGCCGCAGCTCATTCCGAGAAGCAGCGGCCTTCGTCCCTATCTCGTCATCCTCGGCCTGGTGCTGAGCTTCAGCGTCTTCACGCTGTTCGGCACCCTCCTCATCCAGGCGTTGCACTTGCCGGACGACCTGATCCGCTGGATCGGCTTGATCGTGCTCGTCCTGCTCGGCATCGGCTTGATCATCCCCCGGTTCGAGAGCATTCTCGAGAAGCCGTTCTCCTGGATTCCGCAGCGCGCGGTCGGCACCGACCGTGGCGGTTTCGTTCTCGGAATCGTGCTCGGCGCCGTCTACGTGCCGTGCGCCGGCCCCGTGCTGGCTGCGATCACCGTCGCCGGTGCCACGGGTCAGATCGGGTTGCAGACCGTCGCACTCACTCTGTCGTTCGCGATCGGCACCGCGATCCCGCTGCTCTTCTTCGCCCTCGCCGGCCGCCGGGTCGGCGAGCGGTTGCGTTCATTCCGCAAACACCAGCGGGTCATCCGCACGGTCAGCGGAGTCGTGATGATCGCGCTCGCCGTTGCGCTCACGTTCAACGTGACGGATGCCATCCAGCGCGCGATCCCCGACTACACGGCCGCCGTGAACAGCTTCATCGAGCACACAACGCCGCAGGGGCTGGCCGCAGGCGCGGGCGTCGCGGGCGCGCTGGCGAGCTGTCAGGCATCCGCAGCGGAAGATCTGCAGAACTGCGGGGCCGCGCCGTCCTTCAAAGGCATCCAGAGCTGGCAGAACACACCGGGCGACAAACCGCTCAGCGTGAAGGGCCTGCGTGGCAAGGTCGTGCTCGTCGACTTCTGGGCGTACTCGTGCATCAACTGCCAGCGCGAGATCGCCCACGTGGATGCCTGGTACAGCGCCTACCGCGACCTCGGCTTCGAGGTGGTCGGCGTGCACACTCCGGAGTACGCGTTCGAGCACGATCCTGCGAACGTGGCGTCCGGGGCGAAGCGTCTCGGTATCCAGTACCCGATCGCGATCGACAACGACTACGGCACCTGGAACGCCTACGGCAACAACTCGTGGCCGGCCTCCTATCTCGTCGACGCCAAGGGGAACGTGCGTCACGTGGCCATCGGCGAGGGGAACTACGGCGGCGAGGAATCGCTGATCCGACAGCTCATCACGAAGGCTCATCCCGGCGTGACGTTGCCGAAGGCGACGGATGTGCCGGACACAAGTCCGACCGACCCGAGCCAGACGCCCGAGACGTACCTCGGCACGCAGCGTGCCGAAGGCTACGCGGGACCCACCTCCTATTCCGACGGCACGCGCACCTTCGCCATGCCGAAGACCGTTCCACAGGACCGATACGGGCTCGGAGGCACGTGGACGATCGCCGGCGAGTCCATCACGGCGAAGGGCGGCTCGTGGATCACGCTCCATTACGACGCGTCGAAGGTCTACCTGGATGTCGGCGGCAGCGGCACTCTGACCGTCACGCAGGGCTCCACGCCGTCAGCGACCAGCGCGAAGACGATCAAGGTATCGGGTGCTCCCGACATCTACACGGTCGTGTCGTCGTCGTCTCCGAAGCGCGGAACGGTGACGATCCAGCTCAGCCCGCGCCTGGCCGCCTACTCGTTCACCTTCGGGTGACCCTTCAACCGGCGAGGGATCACTTCAGCAGCCGCGACAGCACGCGGTCGGCCAGCGGCTTGCCGCCGGTCTGGCAGGTCGGGCAGTACTGAAACGTGGAGTCCGCGTAGATCACCTGCCGGATCGTGTCACCGCACACCGGGCACGCTTCACCGAACCGGGCGTGCACGTTGAGGTTCGACTTCTTCTCCGCCTTCAGCTCGGATGCCTTAAGGCCGTCCGCGCGCTCCAGGGCCTCCCGAAGCATCCGCCCCGTCGCCTCGTACAACGTGTGCACGTCGGCGGCCGGCATGTTCGCGGGTTTGAACGGTGACATCTTCGCGGCCCAGAGGATCTCATCGGAATAAGCGTTGCCGATGCCCGCGATCAGCGACTGGTTGCGCAGCACGCCCTTGATCTGCGCACGTCCCGCAGCCGACAGGATGCCCGCGAAGACCTCTTCGGTGAACTCCGGCGCGAGCGGATCGGGTCCGAGCCGTGCGATGCCCGGCACGTCGGCGGGATCGCGCACCAGGTAGATCGCGAGGCTCTTCTTGGTGCCCGCCTCCGTGATGTCCAGGCCTGAACCGTCATCGAGCACGAGCCGCGCCGCCAGCGGGCCCGCGCTGCGTCCGCGAGGTCGTGCAGCGGGAACGGGCGCGGCTTCCCGCCAGCGGATCCAGCCCGCTCGGGCGAGATGGACGATCAGGTGCAGGTCGGTGCCGCCCTCGGCGTCGGCTGAGTCACTCGGCTCGGGACGAAGCGTGACGTCGAGGAACTTGCCGTGCCTGCCCACGCCGGCCACGCGCATCCCGTGCAGCGCCGAGGCCGGCGGATCGAACGTTTTCAGCGCCGCGAACGATGTGACGTCGAACCGCTCGATGACGCGCCCGCCCAAGCGACCGTCGAGGTCGGCGGCGAGCGCGTGCACTTCTGGCAGCTCTGGCACCCGTCCAGTCTGGCCCGCGCGGCCGACATCCGTAAACGACCGGTCGTCAGCTCAGAATGTCCTTCGTGGCGAACCGCCCGTACGCCAACGCCCCGAACACCACGACGTAGCCCAGCTGCAGCACCGCGTTCTGCCCATACGAGTCCCACACGATCGGGTCGCGCAGCAGGTCGCCGAATCCCAGCCAGTAGTGCGTGAAGAGCCACGGATGCAGCCAGTCCAGTTGCGGAAGCTGGTCCATGATCTGAGACGCTCCCGCCAGCACCACCGTTGCCGCCATCGCGCCGACCGGCACGGTCGTGAGCGTGGAGATGAAGAGGCCGATGGCCCCGAGACCGAGCAGCGAGAGCGCGACGTAACAGGCGAGCAGCCCGGTGCGTGCGAAGAATCCCGCGGCGCCGACGGTGTCGCCCGACAGCAGCGTCACCGGTCCGATCGGAAAGAGCAGGGCGCCGATCCCGATGCCGGCGAGCACGACGACGACCGTCGCGGCGAGCGAGAACGCGATGACGCCGGCGTACTTCACCAGCAGCAGCCGCACTCGGCCGACGGGCGCGACGAGCAGGTAACGCAGTGTGCCGAGTCCGGCCTCGCCCGCGATCGTGTCGCCGGCGACGACGCCGAGCGTGAGCGGCAGGAACAGCGGAACGCACACGACGAGCGCGGTGAATCCGACGAACAGGCCGTTCTGCGTGATAGCGCCGAGGAACGCGGGCCCCCGGCCGCTGTCGCCCGCGCCGGTGACGCGCACCACGATGGCGATCATCACGGGCACCGCAGCGAGCGCGACGAGCATCGCGATCGTACGTCGTCGGCGGAACAACGTTCCCAGTTCGGATCCGAGCATCGCGAAGATCCTCAGTCTCCTGCCGACAGCGGGCCGCGGTGTCGCGGATGCCTCACCCTGCGACATCGAAGCCCTCCCCGGTGAGCTCGACGAATCGATCCTCGAGCGATGGCGACGACACCTCGAACCCGCGCACCCGCACGCCGGCGGCCACGAGCGCGGAGACGACGGACTCGGGTGCCGCATCCGCGTCGATACCAGCCGTCACGACGTCGCCGGCGATCGCCGGGGCAAGACCCAGGCTGGTCAGCACGGATGCCGCTGCGCCGGCATCCGGCGTGTGCACGACGGCTTCCCTGCCACCTGTCGCCCGCAGCTCGTCGAGCGATCCGGATGCCACCAGCCGTCCGGCCCGCATCACAGCAACGTGGCTGCAGAGCTGCTCCACCTCGCTGAGCAGGTGGCTGGAGACGAAGACCGTCGCACCGTCATCCGCGAGCCGTCGGATCAGCCCGCGCACCTCGCGGGTTCCCTGCGGATCCAGCCCGTTGCTGGGCTCGTCGAGCACGAGCAGCTCGCGGTCGCGGAGCAGGGCTCCGGCCAGTCCCAGTCGTTGTTTCATGCCGAGGGAGTAAGCGTGCGCCTTCTTGTCTGCGGCGTGCGTAAGTCCGACACGATCCAGGGCCGAGGCGACGCGCGAGCGACGCGTGGCCGACACGGAACGCGGGTCAGCGGCATCCAGTCTGCTGAGGTTCGAACGCCCGGTGAGGAACGGCGCGAACGCCGGCCCCTCGACGAGTGCTCCCACGCGGGGCAGCACGCTCGCGGATGCCCGTGGCATCCGCTCCCCGAGCAGCTCGACCCCACCTGCGGTCGGCGTCGCCAACCCCAGCACCATGCGGATGGTGGTCGTTTTCCCCGATCCGTTCGGACCGAGGAACCCGAACACGGAGCCGCGGGGAACCTCGAGATCGAGCCCGTCCACCGCGAGCTGGCGCCCGAACCGTTTGGTCAGACCTGTCGCGTGGATCGCGGCCGACGCGGTCACCGCCGGCGTCCGATTCGCCGCGAGCGACTCACCTCTGCGCTACTTCGCAGCCGACTCGAGTGTGGAGAGCGGAACGGCTCCCGCGTAGATGCTTCCGTCATCGGTGAGGAACACCGAGAACAGGGAGGTCTGCAGTCCGCGGCCGCCGTCGACCGACTGGGTCAGCTCGTTCAGCGTGTGCGACTCCGCAGCGGTCAGCCCTGCAGTGCTCGCGCCGAGCGCTCCGGCAGGAACGGCGACGATCGACGTCCACCCGGTCCCGGTCACGGTCGGGCCCTCGAACGACCCGGGCCTGCGGTTGTCGGGGCTCGCGGTGTGCGAACCGGCTGACAGCTTCTTCGTGGTGACCTTCGCTCCCTTCGGGGGAGTGAAGGTGAAGTTCGACGCAGCCGGTGTGCTGAAGTCGACCGACGAGAAGCCGACGGTGACGGCCGGGGACTTCTGGCCGGCGGCATCCACCTGAACGGCGAGCGGGACCCCGGTCTTCGCGTCGACCGACAGGACCACTTTCGCCACGAGGGTGTCCGCAGCTTGCGACGCCTTGGGGGCGAGGGTCACGCGCCAGACGCTGCGCCCGGCGGTGGATCCCTTCGACACGGTCAGCGTCGAGCTCTTCTTCGCCTGGGCGACCAGCTTGGTCGCGAGGTCCTGCGGTGTCGCCGACGGGGTCGCATCGTTCTTCGCGGTCTTCGACGGAAGCGTCATCTTCACAGCCGCGTTCGTTTTGGAATCCCACGTCCACACGGTGCGTCCGTTGCGCACGACGTCACGCTCGGCGAGGCTGTCGAGCACTTGCACGCGCTGCTTCGTTGAGCCGTCGACGTAGACCTTGGCCGTGTGCGACGCGGTCAGAAGGTCGAGGATGCCCGAAACCTGCGCATCCGATCCGCTCGCCCCGCTCATGGCATCCGGCAACTCGGGCAGGCCGAGATCGGACGTCTGGCGTACGGTCCCCGAGTAGTGCGCGCCCTTCGCCTTCGC
>DASZMW010000341.1:0-9180 GCA_035551735.1 Humibacter sp.
AGGTGAATGACGTTGAAGGCACCGATCCCGGTGCCGGTGGCCGACGCATTCGCCATCAGCTCGCTCGTTGCGATCAGCGCCACGACGCGCCTCCGTTCGACGTTGCGAGCGCATCGCGCGCGGTCAGCGCCGAGCCGATCAGACCGGCGTCTGCGCCGATCGAGGCCTTGATCAACTGGGGGCGACGATGGAACGTGAGGATGTGATCGAGCCGTTCGCGAAGCGGCGCCAGCAGTTCTTCGCCCGCCTCAGACAGACCGCCGCCGATCACGATCGCCTGCGGAGCCAGTAGCGCGACCGAGTGCGAGAAGCCGAGCGCGAGGGCGTCGAGCGCGGAGTCCCACGCAGCTGCCGCGTTCGCGTCTCCGGCGTGCATGCGCGCCAGCACCTCCCGCGCGCCGTCGACCGCCACCCCGGTGCGCAGCGTGTACCGCCTGGCGATCGCCGCAGCGGATGCCACTGACTCGAGGCATCCGCGCCCGCCGCACGCGCAGACCGGCCCCTCGGCGACACGGTCGTGCCCGATCTCTCCGGCGAGGCCGCCTCCGGTGTGAAGGCGCCCGCCGATGAACACGGCCGCGGCGATGCCTGTGCCGATCGTCACGACGAGCACGTCGTCGAAGCCGCGGGCGGCGCCCAGCCGGTGCTCGGCCGCGCCCGCGCCGCGCACGTCGTGCCCGAAGCCGACGGGCACGCCGAGCGCCGTGGAGGCGCGATCGCGGAACGGATAGTCGTGCCAGCCCAGGTTCTCCGCGAAGACGCCGATGCCGTGCTCGTCGTCGACGTGGCCGGGGACGAGCAATCCGGCAGCAGCGGGGATGATGCCGGGATGCCGGTCGCCGAGCTCGCGCGCCAGTCGCGTCGCGGTCTCCACCACGCGTTCTCCGGTGCGCGCGCCGTCGAGCGGTGTCGGCACACGCACGCTTTCGAGCATCCGTCCGTCGTCATCGACGATCGCCGCTTTCATGTCGGTGCCGCCGACGTCGAACGCGAACACGGATCGGCCTGGTCCGATGAGCAGGGGAACCGCGGCGTCGTCGCCGTCTCGGTCGTTCATGGTGGCCTCGGTCGGTAGAAGGGTGGTCACGGTTGATCCAGGATGACCGACCGTGTGAGGTTGCGGGGGCGGTCGGGGTCGAGGCCCTTGCGGCGGGCCCGCTCGAGAGCCACTCTGTGCAGGCGCACCAGGTCGGCCATCGGGTCGATGGGAGCGTACTCGAACCGGGCGCCCGTCGCCTCCGTGTCGGCCGCGATCCCCACCGGCGGCTCGCCGAAGGACCAGGTCACCCTGCCGGGCGCTGCGATCGCGATCGGGCCGTGGCGGTACTCCTTCGCCGGGTAGGACTCGGTCCAGGACTGCGAGGACTCGCGCATCTTCAGGGCAGCCTCGTGGGCGATGCCGACGCTGAATCCCGAGCCGAGGAACGTGTACTGGTCGGCGTCGATCAGGCCGTCGTCGAGTGGTGCCGCGAGAACCTCGCGCGCTTGAGCGATCACACCGCTCAGCTCCTCGCCGAGGGATGCCCGCAGCAGGGCGAGCGCGCTCGTCGCGAATCGCGTCTGCACCACCGACTTCTCGTCCGCGAACGGAAGCGCGATCACATCGTCGACCAGGTCGATGAGCGGGGTGTCCGGGTCGCCGACGACGCCGATCGTGCGCACTCTGCCGCGAACAGCCTCTACGAGCTCGAGTACCTCGGTGGTCGTTCCCGATCGGGTGATCGCGACGATCGCGTCGTAACCGCGGTCGACGAAGGCCTCGGATGCCGCGAACGCGTCGGTCTCGCCGTGTGCGCCCCGCTCGCGAAGGTTCGCGTACGACTGCGCCATGAACCACGAGGTGCCGCACCCAACGACGGCGATGCGTTCGCCGTCTGCGGGCAGCAGGCCGCGTTCGGCGACCAGCGAGGTCGCGCGCTCCCAGACATCCGGCTGCGACGTCAGCTCCGCCTCGAGGTCGGCTCCGGGTACTCGTTCGATCTCATCGCTCATGACTCAATGATCGAACATGATTGCAACTGCTGTCAAAAGTTCAGCTTCGATCGTGAGGAATTCGTCGTTCGCCGGAATGCGGCGCACTCGCTACCGTCGATCCCATGCGATATGTACGTCTTGGATCGAGTGGCCTCGAGGTCTCCGCCGTCACGCTCGGCTGCATGAGTTTCGGAGATCCATCGCGCGGCGGACACCCGTGGGCGCTCGGCGAGGAAGCGTCGCGCCCGCTCATCAAGGCGGCGCTCGAGGCGGGCATCACCTTCCTCGACACCGCGAACGTCTACTCCGTTGGAAGCAGCGAAGAGATCGTCGGTCGAGCCGTGCGCGACTTCGCGAAGCGCGACGAGGTCGTGCTCGCGACCAAGGTGCACGGCCGGATGCGCCAGGGCCCGACCGGCGCCGGCCTCTCGCGGGCGGCCATCGTCACCGAGATCGATAACAGCCTGCGCCGGCTCGGCACCGACTACGTCGACCTTTACCAGATCCACCGCTGGGACTACGAGGTGCCGATCGAAGAGACCATGGAGGCGCTCCACGACGTCGTGAAAGCGGGCAAGGCGCGGTACATCGGTGCGTCGTCGATGTGGTCGTGGCAGTTCGCCAAGGCGCAGTACACCGCCGACCTCGGCGGCTGGACGCGGTTCGTCTCGATGCAAGACCATTACAACCTGATCTACCGCGAGGAGGAGCGCGAGATGCTGCCCTTCTGCCTCGATCAGGGTGTCGGAGTCATCCCGTGGAGCCCCCTGGCCCGTGGCAAGCTGACGCGTGACTGGGAGACCACGTCGAACCGCAGCGAGACCGACGAGTTCGGCAAGACGCTGTACCGCGACGAGGACCGAGTCGTCGTCGAACGGGTCGCCGAGGTGGCGACGGAACTCGGTGTGCCCAGGGCGCAGGTCGCCCTCGCGTGGGTGATGGCCCAGCCGGCCGTGACATCCCCGATCGTGGGGGTGACGAAGGAATCCCATCTCACGGATGCCTTGGCCGCGGTCGATCTGCAGCTCTCTGACGAGCAGTCGGCTCGCCTCGAGGAGCCGTATCGCCCACACACGGTGGCCGGGTTCAAGTAGCTCGTTGATCGAAACTGATCGAATCGATCGGGTTTCATGCATTATCCGTCTTGCATCGTCGTGAGATTGTGTGCTGGAATGCCCCGCATGCGCGGTGATGACGTGAGGACCGACGATGAGTGAACACGATCGAATTCTAAGGATCGGCGTCGTCGGAGCCGGCGCAAGGAGCAGGCTCGCACTCAATGCGTTGAATTCGGCGGTGCCGGCGCGGATCGTCGGCGTGGCCGACTCGAGCTCGCGCGGTCGGCAGCGTGCTGTTGAGTACTTCGGTTCCGACGTGGCCGTCGTCGATGACGTGGACGCACTGATCCGACTCGGCATCGACGCGGCGTTCGTCATCACTCCCGACCACACGCACGCATCCATAGCCACGAAGCTCCTGATGTCCGGCGTCTCGGTGTATCTCGAGAAGCCTCTTGCCATCACGACGGAAAGTGCCGACGAGGTGCTTCGCGCGGCCCACTCATCCGGTGCGAAGGTGTACGTCGGTCACAACATGCGCCACATGCCGGTGGTCCGACTGATGCGGCGACTCATTCTCGAAGGTGCCATCGGAGAGGTCAAAGCCGTCTGGTGTCGCCATTTCGTCGGCAACGGCGGCGACTACTACTTCAAGGATTGGCACGCGGAGCGCGAGAAGACCACGGGCTTGCTGCTGCAGAAGGGTGCGCACGACATCGACGTCATTCATTGGCTCGCAGGCGGATACAGCACCGAGGTCGTGGCCATGGGAGATCTCGCGGTCTACGGCGGAATCGCCGACAGGGCGGACAACTCGGACCGCGTCATGGAGGACTGGTTCTCGTACGACAACTGGCCTCCGACCGCACAGCGCGGACTGAACCCGGTCATCGACGTCGAGGACATCTCCATGGTGTCGATGCGCCTCGACAACGGCGTGCTCGCCAGTTATGAGCAGTGCCATTTCACACCGGACTACTGGCGCAACTACACCGTGATCGGCACCGAAGGGCGACTCGAGAACTTCGGCGACTCCGAGGGCGGCACCGTGCGCGTCTGGAACAAGCGAACCGAGTACAGCGAACACGGAGATCTCTCGTATCCGATCCCTGAAGGCGATGGTGGTCACAACGGGGCTGACGAGCTGACTGTTGCCGAGTTCCTTCGCTTCGTGGTCGAGGGTGCGGCAACAGACACGTCGCCCATCGCGGCGCGCAATGCGGTGGCTGCCGGTGTCGCGGCCACGACGTCCCTGCGTGACGGGTCGACGCCGCAGCGCATCCCCGAACTGAGTCCGGACCTCCTCGATTACTTCGCCGGGCAACAGCGCACGTCCGCCTCGCAGAGAAAGAACTGACGCCCGTCGCGCTGGTAAGATCGCATGCGTCGCAACTGGCGTATCGGCGTGTGTCGGGCATCCGGCATCCGTCGCGGATGGTTCACCATCGGGGAGCGACCCAGCTCTGAGATTCGAGGGCGGATTCGGCCGCGCGCCTGGGCCGACGCGAACAACGTGCAACGTCCGCCCCTGGATGAGGAGCCAGTCATGACCGTTTCCGACACCTTCAATGCGCCCCTGGCCGAGGTCGATCCCGAGATCGCCGAGGTGCTCAACCTCGAGCTCGGCCGTCAGCGCGACTACCTCGAGATGATCGCGAGCGAGAACTTCGTTCCGCGCGCCGTGCTCGAGTCGCAGGGCTCCGTGCTCACGAACAAGTACGCGGAGGGCTACCCCGGCCGTCGCTACTACGGCGGATGCGAGTACGTCGACATCGCGGAGAACCTCGCGATCGAGCGTGCCAAGTCGCTCTTCGGGGCGCAGTTCGCGAACGTGCAGCCGCACTCGGGGGCATCCGCGAACGCCGCAGTGCTTTCCGCGATCGCTCAGCCGGGCGACACCATCCTCGGCCTCGAGCTCGCCCACGGCGGTCACCTCACGCACGGCATGAGGCTCAACTTCTCCGGCAAGCTCTACAACGTCGTCTCCTACGGCCTCGACCCCGAGACGTTCCGCGTCGACATGGACGTGGTTCGCCAGAAGGCCATCGAACACAAGCCCAAGGTGATCATCGCCGGCTGGTCCGCCTACCCGCGTCACCTCGACTTCGCTGCGTTCCGCGCGATCGCCGACGAGGTCGGTGCGACGCTCTGGGTCGACATGGCGCACTTCGCCGGACTCGTCGCAGCGGGACTGCACCCGTCGCCCGTTCCCTACGCGCACGTGACCAGTTCGACCGTGCACAAGACGATCGGCGGCCCTCGCTCCGGTTTCATCCTGAGCAACGACGCTGACATCGCGAAGAAGCTCAACTCCAACGTCTTCCCCGGCCAGCAGGGCGGCCCGCTCATGCACGTGATCGCGGCGAAGGCGACGGCGTTCAAGCTCGCGGCGACCGACGAGTTCCGTGAGCGTCAGGAGCGCACCATCCGCGGTGCCCAGATCCTCGCAGAGCGACTGATCGCACCTGACGCCCGCGAGGTCGGTGTCGACGTGCTCACCCGCGGCACAGACGTGCACCTGGTGCTCGTCGACCTGCGCACGTCGGAGTTCACCGGCAAAGAGGCGGAGGACCGCCTGCACGAGGTCGGCATCACCGTCAACAAGAACGCGGTGCCGTTCGATCCCCGCCCCCCGATGGTCACCTCGGGTCTGCGCATCGGCACGCCCGCGCTGGCGACCCGGGGCTTCGGCGACGTCGAGTTCACCGAGGTCGCAGACGTGATCGCGCTGGCGCTGCGACAGGATGCCGACATCCCGGCCCTGCGCGCCCGCGTGCGCACGCTGACGGACGCCTTCCCGCTCTACCCGGGTCTCGGCCCGTCGGGACAGCCGGCCGAGAACGTCGAGCTCTCCTCGAGCATCCAGGGCTGAGTCGATGACAGCGATCAAGCTGGACGGCAAGGCGACGGCCGCAGCCATCAAGCAGGAGCTGGCAGAACGCGTCGCGGCGCTGAGGGAGCAGGGCATCGTCCCTGGCATCGCGACGGTGCTCGTCGGCGCCGATCCGGCGTCGCAGCTGTATGTCGGTATGAAGCACCGTCAGTCCGAGGCGATCGGCATGAACTCGATCCAGGTGGAGCTGCCGGCTGATTCCACGCAACAGCAGGTCGAGGCGACCATCGACCTGCTGAACGCGGACCCCACCTGCCACGGCTACATCGTGCAGCTGCCGCTGCCGAAGCACCTCGACACCGACGCGATCCTCGAGCGAATCGACCCGGCGAAGGATGCCGACGGCCTGCATCCCACGAACCTCGGCCGGCTCGTGCTCAACGTGAACGCTCCGATCACGACTCCGCTGCCGTGCACGCCGAGGGCCGTGATCGAACTGCTGTTGCGCAACGACTACGACCTGAAAGGCAAGCACGTCGTCGTGGTCGGGCGAGGTGTGACGATCGGACGTTCGATCGGTCTGCTGCTCACCCGTCGCGCGATCAACGCGACGGTGACGCTGACCCACACCGGCACGCTCGACCTGCCGTTCTATCTGCGCCAGGCGGACGTGATAGTCGCAGCTGCCGGGGTGAGGCACCTCGTGCGACCCGAAGACGTCAAGCCCGGGGCCGCTGTGCTCGACGTCGGCGTGACGCGCGAGGACGACCCCGAGACCGGCAAGTCGAAGGTGTACGGCGACGTGGCGCCGGGAGTCGAGGACGTCGCAGGCTGGCTGTCGCCGAACCCCGGCGGAGTCGGCCCGATGACGGTCGCCCTGCTCATGACCAACGTGGTGGAGGCGGCGGAGCGCCTCTAGCGCGCCACCCCGAGTACCCACCCCCCATCCCCTCGCCTACCCACTTCTCGCGAGCCACCACTGCGCTGTCGAGTCACCACCGGAATCACGCGAATCCGGTGGTGGCTCGACAGCAATGTGGTGGTTCGGCGGGAGAAGTGGAAAGGGGGAGGGGCGCAGAGCTACCGGCGGAACACCGCGAACTTGTCCTTGGCCTCGGGCGTCACCGGTGTGAAGAGGTTGACGAGCGTTCCGTCGGGATCGCGGATGAGCAGTGAACGATTGCCCCAGGGCATCGTGCTCGGTGGCCGCACCACCTCGACGAAGGTGCCATCGAGCGCCGCGAAAGCGGCATCGACATCCGCGACCAGGAATTCGATGATCGCCGTGTGGTTGTCGGCGGCGCGTACCGATCCGGGTCCGAACAGGTCGGCGGTCGAGCTGTGCCCGATCGCCAGGGTGCCGTTCGGAGTGCGGATCTCGGCGAAGACCGGCGCCGGCCGGACCGCGTCGATGCCCGTGATCGATTCGTAGAACGCGACGAGTCGGTCGAGGTCGTCGGTGATGAGGCGTATGGAGACGAGATTCATGAGGGAGACCTTTCTGGATGTCCGTCGCAGAACGTTCGCGACGACACCATCGTTTCGAGGTCGCGCGACACCCCCGTGTCGGTGTTTCGGCGTACGTTGTGCAGTTCGAACAGAGCCAGGCTCAGAACAGCGCGAGCGTTCGCAGATCGCCCTCCGGTACCTGAATCTCTTCGGTGGTCACGCGGCGCGGCGATGCCACCTCGGCTGTGGCCGTGACACGCTCGATTCGGTCGAATCGAAAGGCGCGGATGCCGTCGCGCAGACGACACCACGCGAGCAGATACCATCCGCTCGTCGCGCCGATGTATCCCATGGGTTCCACCTCGCGCTGAGTGGCGTTTCCCGCTCCGTCCCGATAACCGAGGCGCAGTACGTGGCGCGACGCCACGGCGTCGACGATGGCAACGGGAATGCCCGCTTCTGCGTGCGAACCCTCGTGGTCCGACGTCTCGCGCGAGCCAGGCGCACCGATCGCGCCGACGAAGTGAACTCGGGACGCCAAGTCGCCCGCCGACGCGGTGTCGTCGTCCCGCATGGCTGCGAGGAGCTTGCGCAGAGCCGCGTTGCCTGCCTGCTCGAACGGCGACCCTGCCGTGGACTGCAGAGCGACAGCAACGGACACGGCTTCGGACGGCGTGAAGTTCACCGGGGGAAGGGTTCGGTCGCGGTCGATGCAGTATCCCCCGGTGCGCCCGGGCTCGGCCCAGATCGGCACCCCAGACTGCTGCAGGGCGTCGAGGTCGCGCTCCACCGTACGTACGCTCACCTCGAAACGTCGGGCGAGCCACGTCGCGCTCCGTGGCCGCGGTGACACCGCCCGCAGTTCTTCGACGAGCGCGTACAGACGATCTGTGCGATTCACGCCGTGGTCAGCTCGACGGGGAGCCGGCTTCGTCCGATGTGAGCAGAATCACGTTGCCGTCCGGATCGTCGACCATGGCCGCATACGGTCCGATCGTCTTGGCCGGCGACATCCTGCCGTGGTACCCGGCGGCCGTCAGCTTTGCCCACATGTCGTCGACGGCGTCGTCTGTGCCGACGTAGAACTCGAGCATCTGCTGGTAGCCGGATGCCGGCCTGCTGTAATTCGCGTCGTAGACCGAAGCGAAGCTCGTGGTGAGCAGAAGGCTCACGCCGCTCGGCATGCGATGGATGACCAGCGGGCGCTCTGCCGGTGGGTCAGGCACGTCGAGGCCGAGCCTTCGATAGAACTCGATCGAGGCCGCCATGTCGCGAACCTCGAGGATGACCATGCTCAGCTGGATGTCCACGCATCGAGTCTGCAGCACGCCGGGGACATCCACGCCGGGGGTCGCTCGGTGCGGCCACTACCCGCCGACTGTCGGCCTGCGCTACATTCCTCGCAAAGCCGACTGAATCATGCTCACCCACCGCCCACATCGGAGAGACGATGTCCACCACGACGAACGACCAGACCGAAGGCTCGCGCCCCGACGCGCCGAAGTTCACGGCCGTCGAGCTCAATGCCCTCAACTCCATCGACGAAAGCGAGCGGCAGGGCACGCCTCGCGGCCTGTTCTGGCCCTGGTTCGCCGCCAACGTGTCAGTGCTCGGCGTCAGCTACGGCTCGTTCCTGCTGGGTTTCGGCATCTCGTTCTGGCAGGCGACGATCGTGGGCATCCTGGGCATCGTCGTCTCCTTTTTGTTCTGCGGCTTCATCTCGCTCGCGGGCAAGCGCGGCTCAGCCCCGACACTGACGCTCAGCCGGGCGGCATTCGGCGTCAACGGCAACAAGGTTCCGTCCGTCATCTCATGGCTTCTCACCGTCGGCTGGGAGACCGTGCTCGTCGCGCTCGCCGTGCTGGC
>DASZMW010000342.1:0-1872 GCA_035551735.1 Humibacter sp.
GACGGCGTCGCTGACGAGGTCGTAGACGCGCACCGGCTCCAGAGCAAGACGTAGAGTCCCGGACTGGATCTTCGATAGTTCGAAGAGGTCGTCGACCATGGCGGAAAGATGGTCGACCTGGGAGCGCATCTGGCGATGAAAGCGCAGCGGATCGGCGGCCAGGCCGTCCTCGAGGGCTTCCGCCATCGCGCGCAACCCGGCCAGCGGGGTGCGCAGGTCGTGAGAGATCCAGGCGATGAGCTCACGTCGTGACTCATCGATGGCAGCCACCTCAGCTCGGGACTGAGCCAGGCGATGGCTGGTGTCGGCCAGCTGGTCCGCGACCGCGGTGAACTCGGATGCCCAGCCATGAGCATCCGTCGCATCGAGGGTCGTTGATTCGCTCATCGTCCGTGCGAGCCCAACGAGTCGTCTGGCGCTCGACGTCAGCCAGGCGCCGAGCACGATTGCCAGGGCGAGGGTGATCAGGCCGGCCGCGCCGGCGACGTAGAACACGACGGTGAGATCGTGCGCCGACAGATACATCGCGTTCGCGACGGCGATGAACCCTGCGACGGTGGACGCCACAGCGGTGAGCACGATCACGCACACCTGCAGAAGGAGCGTCCGTCGCCTCAACGCCAGGAGCGCCATCAGCCCGAGCACACCGACGGCCACGGCGCATCCGAGAGCTATGGCGATGATCGACGCGAGATCGCCGGCCGCGATCACGGTCGGGCCACAGTGTCGACATCGAGGCGATAGCCGACACCCCATACGGTGCGCAATACGTCCGGCTCCGCAGGATTCTGCTCGATCTTTTCGCGGAGCCTGCGCACGGTGACCGTGACCGTCGACCGATCGCCGAAGTTCCAGCCCCACACTAGTCGAAGGAGCTCTTCACGGCTGAAGACCCGTGCCGGATGCTTGACGAGGAAGGACAGCAGGTCGAACTCGCGAGCGGAGAGCGACAGCGCCGCGCCGTGCGCGCTGATCGTGCGGGCGGACGGCTCGAGGTGGAAGGGCCCGAGGTCGATCGGAGACTCCGGTGTGAGGGCGTCGAGGCTGCGCCGGAGCACGGATTGCACGCGCAGCACCAGTTCCCGCGGCGAGAACGGCTTGGTCAGGTAGTCGTCTGCGCCTGCCTCCAAGCCCTCGATCCTCGCCTCCTCGGAACCCAGCGCCGTCAGCAAGAGGACGGGAACGTCGGAGTCGGTACGAAGGCGGCGGCAGACCTCGGCCCCGTCGATGCCTGGAAGCATCCGATCGAGCACGATGAAGTCGGGCATCCTTCGCCGCGCAGCATCGAGCGCCTCGAACCCGTCCACTGCCTGGTCAACGAGAAAACCGGCTGCAGCGAGATAGCTGCACGCCACCTCGAGCACAGTCGGGTCGTCTTCGACCACGAGTACCCGACGATCGATGAGGTCGTTGTTGCGCGCCGTGATGGAAGCGGGCACCGAGGACATGGACCAAGGATAGGTTTCCGGACCGGCGGCGGCAGCGGTGAACGTGGTGCCGTCTTCGGTTCGTAAGACTTGCGCCTGCCCTGTCGTCTGCGGGCTCCCTAGCCTCAAGACGTGAAGATCCCCATCGTCGACGTCGTGCTGCCGTGCCTCAACGAGGCGCCGGCGCTGCCGGGACTTCTCTCGGCGCTACCAGCCGGATATCGCGCGATCGTGGTCGACAACGGATCCAGCGACGGCTCGGCCGACGTGGCAGCGCGACTGGGGGCCACCGTGGTGCACGAACCGGTGCGGGGCTTCGGATCGGCCGCTCATGCCGGGCTGCTCGCCTCGACGGCGCCGACCGTCGCGTTCTGCGATTGCGACGGGTCTTTCGACCTCGCCGAGCTGCCCAAGGTCGTCGAGCCGGTGCGCAACGACACGGCTG
>DASZMW010000343.1:0-4937 GCA_035551735.1 Humibacter sp.
GATTCCGAGCTCACCTCGACCGACGACGGGGCCGAGGCCGAGGAGGAACAGCAGTTGGTGTTCTCCGATGTGGAGCCGCCGTTCTGACGGAAAGTGACTCGCTCGGGCCTCCCGGCGCCCGGCCCCCGGCGATTCGAATGAACCTGCGCGCCCGCTGGCAGGCAACCGCAGAGTGCTGCCCATAGACTTCTCTGGCGTCGGCCGAGGACGGGCCGTCTTCGGTACGAGGGGAGTCGGTTCCGTGGGTTTCAGGAGGCGCGCGCGTCGGTCGCAACTCGCCGTGGTCGCGCTCCTGGCGGTTCCCGTCGTGACCCTGGGGCTGGCCGCGTGCTCGTCACCAGCGCCGAGCCCGACGAAGAGCTCGAGCAGCGCCACCAGCAGTGCGCCGGCGCCGGTGCCGAGCGTGGTGCCAACGGTCGATCCGAAGGGCACCGCGAAGGACAACCTCGGCTATTTCGACTACGTGAATCGCCGCACCATCGCCGCCAACCCGACTCCGAACGGTCAGCAGTTCATCGCAGCGCTCGCAGCTGCAGGCTTCATGAAGGCCGACATGCAGGTCACCGCCGACAAGACGACGATCAACCTTCAGCCCGGTTCGCTGCAGTTCTCCGTACTGATCAACGGGGGATGCCTGGTAGGCCAGTTCGGCACCGACATCGGCGGATATCACAGCGAAGTGGTACCTGTGCTCGACACGGGCAAGTGCCTGATCGGCAACACCGTACCGATCCAGTAGAGCGGGCCGATTCCGCGGACGAAGCGCACCGGTACGCGCCCATAGACTGGAGCGCATGGCCGAATATATCTACTCGATGGTCCGCGCCCGAAAGGCGGTGGGCGACAAGCTCATCCTCGACGATGTCACCATGGCGTTCCTGCCAGGCGCGAAGATCGGTGTGGTCGGTCCGAACGGCGCGGGTAAGTCCACGATCCTGAAGATCATGGCAGGCCTTGACACTCCATCGAACGGCGACGCCAAGCTCACGCCGGGATTCAGTGTGGGCATCCTGATGCAGGAGCCCGAGCTCGACGAAACGAAGACCGTCCTCGAGAACGTGCAAGAGGGCGTCGGCGAGATCAAGGGCAAGGTCGACCGGTTCAACGAGATCTCGGCCGCGATGGCCGAGCCCGATGCCGACTTCGACACCCTGTTGGCCGAGATGGGCTCGCTGCAGGAGGAGATCGACGCGGCCGACGCCTGGGATCTCGACTCCCAGCTCGAGCAGGCGATGGATGCTCTGCGCTGCCCGCCGTCAGACACCCCGGTATCCGTGCTCTCCGGCGGAGAGAAGCGTCGCGTCGCACTGTGCAAGTTGCTGCTGCAAAAGCCCGACCTGCTGTTGCTCGACGAACCGACGAACCACCTCGACGCCGAAAGCGTGCTCTGGCTCGAGCAGCATCTGAAGCAGTACCACGGCGCCGTCCTTGCCGTCACCCACGACCGGTACTTCCTCGACCACGTCGCAGAGTGGATCGCGGAGGTCGACCGCGGCCACCTCTACCCGTATGAGGGCAATTACTCGACCTATCTCGAGAAGAAGCGCGAGCGTCTGCAGGTTCAGGGCAAGAAGGACGCCAAGCTGTCCAAGCGTCTGGCCGAAGAACTCGACTGGGTGCGCAGCAACGCTAAGGGTCGACAGGCCAAATCGAAGGCCCGTCTTGCTCGATACGAGGAGATGGCCGCCGAGGCGGAGCGCACCAAGAAACTGGACTTCGAAGAGATCCAGATTCCGCCGGGGCCGCGCCTTGGCCAGGTCGTCATCGACGCGAAGAACCTGCAGAAGGGCTTCGGTGAGCGCAAGCTCATCGACGGACTGACCTTCACGCTGCCGCGCAACGGCATCGTCGGCGTGATCGGACCCAACGGTGTCGGCAAGACCACCCTCTTCAAGACCATCGTGGGCATGGAGCCTCTAGACGGTGGCGAACTCCAGATCGGAGAGACGGTCGAGATCTCGTACGTCGATCAGACGCGCGGCGGCATCGACCCGAACAAATCGCTGTGGGAGGTTGTCTCCGACGGACTCGACTACATCCATGTCGGCAAGGTCGAGGTTCCCAGCCGCGCCTACGTCTCCACCTTCGGATTCAAGGGGCCCGACCAGCAGAAGAAGGCTGGGGTGCTCTCCGGTGGTGAGCGCAACCGCCTGAACCTCGCGCTCACGCTCAAGCAGGGCGGCAACCTGCTGCTGCTCGACGAGCCGACGAACGACCTAGACGTCGAGACGCTCTCCAGCCTCGAGAACGCGTTGCTCGAGTTCCCCGGTTGCGCCGTGGTGATCACCCACGATCGGTGGTTCCTCGATCGCATCGCCACGCACATCCTGGCGTACGAGGGCACCGACGACGATCCGGCCAACTGGTACTGGTTCGAGGGCAACTTCGAGGCGTACGAGCAGAACAAGGTCGAGCGCCTCGGACCGGATGCTGCGAAGCCGCACCGCTCCGCCTACCGCAAGCTGACCAGGAGCTGAGTCATGCGCCTGAACGTTCCCATCAGGCTCCGCTGGAGCGATCTGGACGCGTACGGGCACGTCAACAACGCCGAGATGCTCCGTCTGCTGGAAGAAGCGCGCATCCTGGCGCTCTGGACGACGGACGAGACGGATGTCGACAGCGGCGAGGCACTCGGTGCATCGACTGCGGTGCTCGACGGTCGCCCCGGGGCGGACACCCTGAGCCTGATCGCGCGGCAGGAGATCGAGTACCTCGCGCCGATCCCATACCAGCGTCAGCCGCTCGACATCCAGATGTGGGTCGGTGCCATCGGCGGGGCGAGCCTCGACCTCTGTTACGAGGTGCGGTCTCCCGTCGGCGCAGAGCCGGCGACGCTGTACGCGAGGGCCGCGACGACCATCGTGCTCGTCGACGCCGCATCCGGTCGCCCGAGGCGCATCAACGAGCGCGAGCGCGCGGCCTGGTCTCCGTACCAGGAGCCGAAGATCGAGTTCCACCGACGTTGACGGAGATCGATACGCGAGCGTCTCCGGCGCGCGCTATTCGGTCAGGGCGGGAGATCAGGACTTCACGGTGATGGTGTCGCCGTCGACGGATGCCGTCAGCTTGTTCAGGGGTCGCGTCGCCGGCCCCTGCAACACGACACCCGTCGCCCCGTTGAAGCGCGAGCCGTGACACGGACAGTCGTACTCGCCGTTCGTGGGCTTCACCACGCATCCCTGGTGCGTGCAGATGGCCGAGAATGCCACGACCTTGCCCGCCTGCGGCTGCGCGACGAGGATCGGCGAGTCGGCGATCTTCGCCGAGACCGCACCGCCGACGGGCACGTCCGTGAGCTTCAAGGTGGTCGAAGACCCGGCCGGCACCGCGTTCGAGGAGCTCTCGCCCTGCGGAGTACAGGCGGCCAGCGACACCACGCCGACCGCCGCGGTCGCGCCAGCCAGGGCCGCACGCCGAGTGACGATGATTCCGGTGCTGGGGTCGCGTCTACTCACGACTGGTCCTCTCGATTCGGCAGGCGGATCATGCCCTCCTGGGCCACGTTGGCCACGAGCACACCTTCGCGATTGTAGATACGCCCGAGTGAGAGTCCTCTGCCACCAGTAGCGCTCGGGGATTCCTGCACGTAGAGCAGCCAGTCGTCCACCCTGCTGAACCGGTGCCACCACATGGCGTGGTCGAGGCTGGCGATCTTGAGTCCCGGCGTGCCCCAGGCGATCCCGTGCCTGCGCATCACGGGCTCGAGAATCGAGTAGTCGCTGGCGTACGCGAGTGCTGCGCGATGAAGGTTCTCGTCATCCGGCAGCCTGTCGAACGTCTTGAACCAGACAGCTTGGTGCGCGACGTGTTCGCCCTCGACGTTCACGTAGACCGGTGACGGAATGTGCCTCAGGTCGAAGGGGCGCTCGTCGCGCCAGTAGCGCCCGACCGGATGTTCGAACCCGGCCAGCAACTCGGCGTCGCTCGCGATCTGCTCGGGCGGCGGCACATCCGCCGGCATGTCCTGCTGGTGTTCGAGGCCGCTGCCGGGGTCCTGGAAGGAGGCGATCATCGACAGGATCGGCAGGCCGTCTTGATAGGCCTGGGTGCGACGCGTCGCGAACGAGCGGCCGTCGTGGATGCGGTCGACCGAGAAGGTGATCGGCTTGGTCACGTCGCCGGGACGCAGGAAGTATCCGTGCATCGAGTGCACGGCCCTGCCATCGGGGAGCGTGCGCATGGCGGCCACGATCGACTGCGCGAGCACCTGGCCTCCGAAGACACGCCCGTGCGGCATCCACTGGCTGGGGCCGGTGAAGATGTCCTCGTTCGTGCGGGCGCCGGTGTCGGTGAGGTCGAGCGCGGTGAGCATGCCTTCGAGGGGTTGGGTCATGGTGCCTCTCGAGTCTCGAAGTCGTCAGCCGCCGACGCGACGCGACGGCCGTATCGACCGTCGCATTCCGTTAGTTTAGACAGCACATGAGTCAGTTCTTCTCCCTGGTCGACACCCTCGCCGTTTCCGACCTTCAGGTGTACCTCTCGCGTGCCGGCCGCGTCGAGGACGGCTCCGTGCGCCTCGTCGCCGGGTCGGGCGTGCTGGCCGTCTATACAGCCATCCTGTATCCGCGCGGCCTGCTCGATCACATCCCGACGGTCCTCGGTCTGCGTACGTTCGCTACTGACCGTGAGGCGGTCTTCGACGCGGTCGTCCCCACCAGGTCGTTGCTCGATCGACTGGCGCGGGCAGCGGATGCCCCGCCGGCGACGCCCGACGAAGCGGTCCCCATCGGCATCCGTCTGCCCCTCGAAGTCAGCACGGTCACGTGGGCGGGCATCACGCCACCCCGCGGCGGGTGGCATCGCGTCGGCGAGACGTCGGGCGAGGTGCTGGAGCGCGCCTCGGCGGAGGGCATCGCCGACGTCGCCGAGGCGATCCCGTCGGGCACAGGGGAGCAGCTCGTGCAACGCGTACGTGGCGAGGTCTGGGGCAGACCCAT
>DASZMW010000344.1:0-2485 GCA_035551735.1 Humibacter sp.
GTCGACGGCGTCCGCTGTCCCGCAGTCGAGCTCGTCGTCCGTGCCGACGAGCAAGTCCGGTGATTCTGGCAGGGCCAAAGGCACGCCGACTCCCTCTGCGACGTCAGTCCAGCTCGGCCCGAACGTATACGGTCAGACAGCCGCCGCGCAGACGTGCTCCAACGGGAACGGCTAGAGAACGAACGTGCCTGCCGGGGTGATGCTGCGCCGCGACAGCACGAGGCGCTCAATGCACGCGCAGTTCCACGCCGTCCTTCCACACCCGTTGCACGAGGGGCACGCCCGGCCGGTACGCGAAGTTGACGTGGCTGGGTGCGTCGAGCAGCACGAGGTCGGCGCTCGCGCCTGGCGACAGGCATCCGATATCGTCCCGCCGCAGCGCGGCCGCACCGCCGGCGGTGGCAGCCCAGAGCGCCTCGTCAGGCGTCATGCCCAGTTCACGCACCGCGAGCGCGATAACGAACGGCATCGACGAGGTGAAACACGAACCCGGATTGCAATCACTCGCGAGGGCGAGCGTGACACCGGCAGTCAGCAGGGCACGGGCATCCGGATACGGATGCCTCGTCGAGAACTCGACACCCGGCAGCAGCGTGCACACCGTGTTCGAGCCGGCGAGCGCCGCGATGTCTTCGCCGGAGAGATAGGTGGCGTGGTCGACGCTCGCCGCGTCGAGTTCGATCGCGAGCCTCACGCCTGCTCCCTCGCCGAGCTGCCCTGCGTGGATGCGCGCCCCGAGCCCGCGCGCCAGCCCCGCCTTGAGGATGCGCTCGGCCTCGTTCACTGTGAACGCGCCCTCCTCGCAGAACACGTCGATCCAGCGCGCGTACTCGGCACAGGCATCCAGCATCGGGCCGACCACCAGGTCGACGTACGCATTGCGGTCGTCCGCATACTCGGGCGGCACGATGTGGGCACCGAGGAACGTGACCTCGTCGGTCGCCTCGCGTGCGAGCCGGGCGAGCCGTTCCTCGTCCTCCACATCAAGGCCATACCCGGTCTTCACCTCGAACGTCGTCGTACCCTGCGAGGCCAGTTCACGTTCGAATCGCTGCAAGGTGGAACGAAGCTGCTCGTCGCTCGCGTTCCGCGTCGCCTCGACCGTGCGCAGGATGCCTCCGGCCTCGTACCGCTCCCCCGCCATGCGGGCGACGAACTCGTCCGAGCGGTCCCCGGCGAATGCGAGGTGGGTGTGACTGTCGACGAAACCGGGGATGACGGCGCGGCCACCGGCATCCACCCGCTCGACATCGCCCTGCAGAAGCCTGGCGACCTGCGGTGCCGCGTCGGCCTGCGGTCCGACCCACACGATCTCGCCGTCGCGGGCGATCAGCGCGGCATCCCGCACGGCACCAAGCGGGTCGCCTTCGCGAGCGCCGCGAGTGGCCGGATCGTTCGTGACGAGCAAGCCGATACCGTGCAAGAACAGCGTGCTCATGACCGTCGAATCATCCTCATTCCTCAAGCATGGGGACGCGAAGTCCGCGTTCGCGTGCAACCTGCGCGGCGCGTTCGTATCCCGCATCGACGTGCCGCATCACGCCGGTGCCAGGATCGTTGGTCAGAACGCGCTCGATCTTCTGCTCCGCGAGCGCGGTGCCGTCCGCCACCACGACCTGGCCGGCGTGGATGGATCGCCCGATGCCGACGCCGCCGCCGTGGTGGATCGACACCCACGTCGCACCCGATGCCGTGTTCAGCAGGGCGTTCAGCAGCGGCCAGTCTGCGATGGCATCCGACCCGTCCTTCATGCCCTCGGTCTCCCGATACGGCGAAGCGACAGAGCCTGAGTCGAGATGGTCACGACCGATCACGATCGGTGCCGAGAGCTCGCCGGACGCGACGAGTTCGTTGAAGCGCAGACCTGCGAGGTGACGCTCCTTGTAGCCGAGCCAGCAGATGCGAGCCGGCAAACCCTCGAAGTGCACCTTCTCGGAAGCTTTCGTGATCCAACGGTGCAGCTTCTCGTCGTCGGGAAAGAGCTCGACGATCGCCTTGTCTGTGACAGCGATGTCGTTCGGATCGCCCGACAACGCCACCCACCTGAACGGTCCCTTTCCCTCTTCGAACAGCGGCCGGATGTGCGCGGGCACGAACCCGGGGAACGCGAACGCACGATCGTAGCCGCCCAGTTGCGCCTCGGCACGGATCGAGTTGCCGTAGTCGAAGACCTCGGCACCGACATCCATGAACCCGACCATCGCCTCGACCTGCTTCGCCATGGATGCCCGCGCCTTCGCGGTGAACCCCTCAGGGTCCGCCTGCGCTGCAGCGTGCCACTCCTCGACCGAGACGCCCTCCGGCAGATAGCTCAGCGGGTCGTGCGCGCTGGTCTGGTCGGTGACGATGTCGATCGGAACACCGCGCCGCAGCAACTCGGGGAACACCGTCGCCGCATTGCCGACTAGTCCGATGGAGTGCGCCTGCCCTGCCTGCCGAGCGACCAGCGCACGGGTGACGGCCTCGTCGAGATCGTCGGTGAGTT
>DASZMW010000345.1:0-3460 GCA_035551735.1 Humibacter sp.
CGATGCCGAGGGCTTTGAGGGCGCCGAGCAGGCCTAGTAGGAGCATCCGCTTGCGGCCGACCTCGGCGAGTCCGTCGACTGGCGACGTGCGAGGCGTTGTCGTCGTCATCGTGTCTTCAGCGCTGCGGTCACGGGCTTGGCCTGCGGGATGCTCGCTCCGCTGATGCGCTTGCGGAACACCCAGTAGGTCCAGCCCTGGTAGGCGAGCACGAGCGGTATGCCGAACGCGGCCACCACGCTCATCACTCCGAGTGTGTACGGCGAACTCGAGGCGTTCGAGACCGTGAGGTCGTACGCGTGGCTGATCGTCGACGGGAGCACGTTCGGGAAGGCGTTCGCGAAGATCGACGCCGTGCCCAGCACGAGGAAGAGTGCCATGCCGGCGAACGCCCTGCCCTCTCTTCCGCGCCGCGCCGAAAGCCAGGCGAAGATGGCGGCGGCCACGGCCGCCGCAACGAGGATCCAGGTATATGCCTTGCCGTTCATGAGCTGCACTCCGAGAACCCACACCGCGATCGGGAGCAGCAGCGCGGGCATCCACCGAACGGCGAAGCGTCCACTGTTGTCGCGTACCTCGCCCTCGGTCTTGAGCGCGAGAAAGGTCGCGGAGTGCGCGAGGCAGAATCCGACGACCGCGAGGCCGCCGACCATCGCCCAGCCGTTGAACCAGCCGAACGGTCCGCCCGTCCCGTCGCCGTTCGCGTTGATCGGCAGACCGGTCGTCGTGAGGGCCAGGGTCGCGCCGACGCCGAACGCGGCGACGAGCGAGCCGACCCCCAAGGCGATGTCCCAGGCGCGCGTCCACCGCGCCGTCGACCCCTTGCCGCGGTATTCGATGGCGACGGCACGGAAGATGAGACCCAGCAGCACGACGACGAGTGGCACGTACAGAGTGGAGAACAGCGATGCATACCAGAACGGGAATGCGGCGAAGGTCGCGCCGGCAGCGGTGATCAGCCACACCTCGTTGCCGTCCCAGACCGGGCCGATCGTGTTGAGCATGACGCGGCGATCGGTCTCGCTTCGTGCCGACACCATCACGTGCATGCCGACGCCGAGGTCGAATCCCTCGAGGAACAGATAGCCGGTCCACAACACGGCGATCAGGATGAACCAGAGGGTGGGAAGGAAGTCCATGATCGGTCCTCTCGACTAGTAGGCGAACGCGAGCACGTCGTCGTCGGACGGGGCATCCGGATCCTTCGGCTTCTCGCCGAGCTCGGGGATGGCGCCGGCCACTCCGCTGCGGACGTACTTCACAAGCAGGCGTACTTCCACGACCATGAGCACGGCGTAGACCGCCGTCAGCGAGATGAGCGAGAACAGGATCTCCCCGAAGCTCACGCCCGGTGAGACCGCAGCCGCAGTGAACATGAACACCCCGTCGATGCCCCCTGGCGTCGGGTTCGGTGCCACGACGAACGGCTGCCGGCCCATCTCGGTGAAGATCCACCCTGCGGAGTTCGCGGCGAACGGCGACAGGATGCCCGCGACGGCCAGCCACATCACCCAGCGCGGTCGCGGCACCGTCCCCTTTCGCGTCAGCCAGAGCGCAACGGCCGCGGCGAAGGCCGCCAGCGCGCCGAACAGGATCATCAAACGGAAGCCCCAGTACGTGACCGCCATGACCGGCACGTAGGTGATCTTCTCCCCCGCCCGTGAGCCGTAGAGGGGATTATCGGGCAGGTTCGTGCCGTACTTCTGTTGGTACTGCGGCACGAGTTCATTCACGCCCTTGACTGGCTCATTGAAGTTGCCGTTGGCGAGGAATCCGAGCACGCCGGGAATCTCGATCACGTTGACGACGCCCTTGCAGTCCTTCGATCCGATGTCGCCGAACGCGAGTACCGAGAAACTGGTGCCGGTGTGGCACGCGGCTTCGGCCGACGCCATCTTCATCGGCTGCTGCACGAACATCAACCTGGCCTGCGCGTCTCCGGTGATCGCGACACCGCCGAACGCGATGATCGCGGTCACCGCGCCGATGCGCAGCGACGTGATCCACACCTTGTGGTCGATCTTGTCGCGACCTCGGATGCCCCGCGCTTCGCCCGCGACCACGCGCTTATCCGGTCTGACTGTGTCGATGCCGTCCCTGCGTCGCCGCCACAGGTGGTACCACCCGACGCCGAGCAACAGCGCGCCGCCGACGGAGAAGGCGCCGAAGATCGTGTGCGTGAACGCGGCGACAGCTGTGTTGTTGCCGAGCACGGCCCAGACATCCGTCATCACAGGCCTGCCGTCGACGAGCTTCACTCCGACGGGATGCTGCATCCACGAGTTCGCGGCGATGATGAAGTACGCGGAGACGACGGAGCCGGCGACGGCGAGCCACAGGCATGCGAGATGGATGCGCTTCGGCAGCTTGCCCCAACCGAAGATCCACAAGCCGAGGAAGGTCGACTCCACGAAGAACGCCAGCAGCGCTTCCATCGCCAGCGGGGCGCCGAACACGTCGCCGACGAACCGGCTGTACTCGCTCCACGCCAGACCGAACTGGAACTCCTGGACGATGCCGGTGGCGACGCCCATGATGAAGTTGATCAGGTAGATCTTTCCCCAGAACTTGGTCATGCGGTAATAGCGCTCGTTGCCTGTGCGGTGCCACATGGTCTGCATCAGCGCGACGAGCGGGCCGAGGCCGATCGTCATGGGCACCATCCAGAAGTGGTAGACGGTGGTGATGCCGAACTGCCAGCGGGCGATGAGCAGCGGGTCCAGGCTGGCCGGGTGCACGGTGCCTCCGATTCAAACGGTTCTACGCAACGTAGAATTCTACGTGTTGTAGAAAGGTCTACCACCGATGCACGAACTTTTCTACACGAGGTAGAATCAAAGCATGGCGACGCGAACACTGACTCATCTCGGCGATCTCGAGCGCGCGGTCATGGATGTCATGTGGGACTCCCCCGAACCGCTTACGGCCACCGGCCTGCGCGACGCGCTGAACGCATCCGGCAGCCAGGGCAAAGACCTCGCCATCACCACCGTGATGACGGTGCTCTCTCGTCTGGAGGCCAAGAACTTCGTGGTGCGCGATCGGGATGCCCGTCCGCACCTCTACAGCGCCGCCATGACGCGCGAGGACCACGTCGCCGAGCTGATGCACGAGGTGCTCGGATCGGCCTCTGACCGTGACGCCGTGCTCGCCAGGTTCGTCGGCCAGGTCACCCAGCGCGACGCAGAGCGACTTCGCAGGTTGCTGGACTCCTGACGATCATGCTCATCGTCGCCGCCGCACTCGCGCTGCTCGCCGTCGCCTTGGCGTGGCCGGTTCCGGTCGCGCTCGCGAATGCGCGCTGGCCGAGGCGGATGCCAGGAGCGGCACTCGTGCTCTGGCAGGCGATCGCCCTCGCCGGCGGCCTCTCGATGATCGGTTCGCTCCTCGTCTTCGGCCTCATGCCCTTCGGCGACGACCTGCCGCGCGCCGCCGGAGCCTTCACCGCTGACCTGTTCGCTG
>DASZMW010000346.1:0-5512 GCA_035551735.1 Humibacter sp.
CGCGGCCGAGAAGGGCGGAAGCATCACCTCCTACTACTGGACCTTCGGCGACGGCCGCACGACCAACGCCACAGGAGCAGACGTGACGCACGTGTTCGCCACGCCGGGCACGCACACGATCACGACGACCGCGACCTCGAACGTCGGCACCATCGTCACCGAACGCAAGAACGTGACAGTCACGGCAGCATCGGGCAGCGTCGCGGCCGTGCCGTCCACCGCCACCTGGTACTCCAGCTACCCGGTGTCGTACTACCGGTTCGTGCGCTCCTCGAGCGGCCTGGCAGCGGATGTCTGGAACGGCGCGAGCTGGCTCCAGGTCGCCGCGGCGGGAACCCCGGCATCCACCGGGGCGATCGCTGCGCTCGCGTATCCCGACGCCGCAGCCGACTCCGCCACGACCCCGCACGCGTTCTACCGCGCGGCCGATGGGACGCTTGCCGAGACGTACTTCGACGGAAGCGGCTGGGTGAGTGCAACGCTGCCGGGCAGCCCGGCGGCGGGAGGCGACGTGGTGGCTGCGGCGACGGCATCCGGACCGGCGGTGTTCTTCGTGGATGCGAGCGGCCGGCTCGCCGAGACCAGCCAGCAGTCCGGAACGTGGTCGACTCGCACGCTGTCCCATTCGTCCTTCCGCGCTGCGGCTCTTGCGCTCGCCGAGACCGCTGACGGTCCGAGCATCTTCGCGCTCGGTGCGACCGGGCATCTCACCGTGACGTCGCCTGCGGGCAAGGCGTGGCCGACGAAGACGCTGCAGGTGAAGACGGACGCGAAGGATGTCTCCCTCGCCGCCGTCACAACCCCGTCCGGTCAGGCATCGGTCGTCGTGGCAGGTGCCCAGACGCCAGGACGTCACGGCGCAGCGGGGCTCGTCGAGCTCACGCAGAAGTCCCGCGGCGCATGGAGTTCGTCGACGCTTCCCGGCAGCCCGGTTGAGGGTAGCGCGGTGTCGGCCGTGAACTACCTGCAGCCTGCGGCGGTCTCGGGAGTGCTGGGCACCTTCGCCCAGCCGCCGGGGTCGCTGAGCGCGTCGGGGCCGAAGCATCCGCTGGGCACAGCGATCGCCTACCTCGGAGCGAACGGAACCCCGGCCGTCACCTACAGCGACGGCACGGGTTGGCGCACCGCGACCCTGCCGGGGACGGCGACGGCCGTGACCGGAATCAGTGCATTCCCGGTCGCGCATCAGCCGATCCAGGTCTACCTCGACACGTCGTCGGGTCCCGCGATGGACACCACGGGCGACACGGCTCCGCCGAGTGGGCCGTGGACGACGGCGTCGCTGCCGAGCACACCGGCATCGTTCGCGGATCGCGTGCTGCTGTATTCGGCCGGACCGGATGACCAGAGTGCTGCCGACGCAGCCGCGGACGCTGCGGGGCTCCCCGAGAGCCAGGTCACCACGTCGTTCGCCGCGGCGTGGGCGGCGACCCTGTCGGGTCAGCAGCTGGTGATCACGGTCGGACAGGCGGCGACGAACGCTCTCGAGTACAACACGTGCGGGTGGGCGAACCCGTCGGCAGTCGACCCGGGGAGCACGCCGTTCGACTACGTGACCGCACCGCGCACGACGCTGCCTGGCGCGACGCTCTACTCCAACGGTGCTGCTGCGACCGCGTCGCAGAATCAGGAGCGCGCGACCGACCTCGCGTACTACGCGGTGCACGGCGCTCTCCCTTCGGGCGAGACCACGGTGCCGGCCGCAGCGCGCTCGGCGCGCACGTGCCTGGGGTCGGCGAACTGAGGCCGCCCCCGCTGGTCGAGTAGCGCGCCGCGCAGCGGCTCGCGTATCGAGACCCTCGCATCGGCGGGTCTCGATACGCGTCGCCTGCGGCGGCGCTACTCGACCAGCGGGTAGCGGAGGGGCTGTGAGCCTCACGCGAGCTCGAGGTTCGCCATCATCCCCATGTCTTCGTGCTCCGCGTTGTGGCAGTGGAAGAGGTACCGACCGCTCCAGCCCTCGAATCTCGTGATGATCTCGACCGCTTCACCCGGTCGCAGCGACACGGTGTCCTTGAGTCCGGTGTCATGCGGCAGCGGCTCGTGCCCGTTGCGTGTCAGAATGCGGAACCCGACAAGGTGCAGATGCACCGGGTGGTCCGCGTCGGCGATCAGCCGCCACACCTCGACATCGCCGAGGGCGGTCGTGACGTCGGGACGGTCGGGGTCGAACGGCTTGCCGTCGATCAACCAGCCCTGGCCGGAGCCCATGCGTCCCGCGCGGAAGGCGAAGTCGCGCACGGCAGAGGCATCCGACCGCTGCCACATCGGCAGGTCGGTGGCGAGCGTGTGCGGGATGCGGCTGTCGTCGGTGGCAGCGCGCGCGACGCGGAACGCCATCACGTCCCTGGTGTGCCCGCTGCCGAGCGTGTTGACAAGCCTGACGCGCGAGCCGATCGGGATACCCGTGAAATCGATGACCACGTCGTAGCGCTCAGCCGGCGCGATCGGAACGGCACTGAGCGTCACCGGCGTCGCGAGCAGACCCTGGTCGGCGCCGATCTGCACCAGGTTCAGCTTGCGTCCGTCGTCGGTGATCGCCTCGAGGTTGTACTGCCTGGCGTTCGAGGCGTTCAGGATGCGCAGCCGATAGCGCGCCGCATCGACCTCGTGCACCGGCCACGGTGCGCCGTTGACCAGGATGACGTCGCCGAACACTCCGCCGACGTAGCGTTCCTCGACCCCCGGCCTGCCCTTCAGCGTCGGGTCGAGCGCTGGATAGGCGAGATCGCCGTCGGCGGCGAACGCGCGGTCCGTGATCATCAACGCAAGCTCGCGGTCGCCGGCGGGCAGGCCTAGGTTCTGCTCGTTGTCATCGCGGATGATGTGCATGCCGGCGAGGCCTCGCCAGATCGCCGGTGCCGTGAAGTCCATGCGGTGATCGTGGTACCAAAGCTGGGTCGGGCGCTGCTGCGACGGGTACGTGTACTCGCGGTGCAGCCGGGTGACGACGGCGCGGGGATCGTGCATGCCGCTCATGGCATCCATACCCGTCATGCCGTGCATGTCCGACATGTCGTGCATGCCGCTGGAGGCATCCTCATCGCTGCTGCCAACGTCGCTCCACCCGCGGGGGAGCACGAGGTCGGTCGGGTAGCCGTCGGAGCTTGCCGGTGTGTGCCCGCCGTGCAGATGCACGACCGTCGGCACAGGCAGCTCATTGCTGTGCTCGATGGTCACGGGCCGGCCGCGCCGTGCCTCAATGGTGGGTCCGGGAAAGGTGCCGTCATACGTCCACAACCGAGAACTCACGCCGGGCAGGATCTGGGTGCGCACCTCGCGCTGCGTCAGCTCATACCGGTCGACGCCGCCCGCTGTGTTCACTGGCTTCAGCACGGCGGGGATCGGCAGCGGAACCGTGTACGGACTTGGCAGCGGGACGCGGCTGATGAGCTGTGCCGACGTGCTCGCCGGCCTCGTGCCCAGTACGGCCGCGGTCGAGAACCCGGCTGCGGTCATCAGCCCGAGCGATCCCCCGATGCCCAGCAGCTGACGTCTGCTCATCCCTCCGCGGTCACGCTCCTGCATCGCCGCTCTCCTGCTTCGCGATGGAGCGACGCCAGACCGTCACGAACTGCATGACGAGTGCGACGACGATGGCGACCCCGAGAGGGATGTGCAGCCACAGCGGACCGTGTTCTCCCACGTAGTACTGCAGAGTCTCGGCCACGGCGACGCCGATCGACATCGGGAGCGCCCAACGCACGCGTAGACGCACGAACGCTACGATCGCGACAATCAGCTGTGCGTAGCCGAAACCCGTCACGATGTTTGCGCCCATCTCATGCCAGCCCAGCGCGTCGAAGTCGCCAGAGAGGTACACCCCGGCGAACACCGGCTGCGCGATGACCGCGAGCAGGTGCAGCGTGACGACGACACGGAACACCCACCCGCTCGCCCAGGTGCGGGTTCCGGATGCCCGTATCGTCGTCACAGCTCCGCCGTCGGCTCGAGGTCGGTCACGCCCTTGCCGGTCTGGAAGTCGAGCGGCACGGACGCCTGGTCGTGCACGATCAGCCACTCGCCGTCGATCTTGCGGAAGCAGAACGTTCCACGCACCCACATGCCGTCGGTCGTCGTGCCGTTCTTCAGTGTTCCGCTGATGCGGCCGAAGCCGTGGGCGAAGGCCACGATGTCTCCGACCTCGAGTGCGAGGTCGCGGAGTTCGTAGCTCAA
The DNA here is from genome assembly GCA_035551735.1 of Humibacter sp. GTDB lineage: Bacteria > Actinomycetota > Actinomycetes > Actinomycetales > Microbacteriaceae > Humibacter. Next base: position 4,177 of record DASZMW010000346.1, read on the forward strand.
CTCGTCGAACATCGCGAACGCGTTCACCCAGTTGCGCATCTTCGCGTCCCGCCCGACGTGCTGCAGCGGCGGCTCCACGTCAAAGGACACGACATCCGTCGCGTAGATGCGGCCGAGGGCATCCAGATCCTTTTCGTGGAGCTTCTGGATGAGCGCGTCGATCTGCCTGCGGATGCTCGCCTCGTCGGCCGCCCGTCCGGCATCCGTCGGTGTCTGCTGTTGTGTGGTCATCGTTTCGTTCCTTCGTCTGGTCTGAGTCGTTCGGGAGGGGACAACGGATATGACACGCGTAGGAGCCGGAATGTCACGCCCGGCTCGTTGCGGCGGTGTCCGTTCGCGGAACCTGGACCGGCTCCTCGGGCCGTGGGCCGCCCTTCGGCCAGGGCAGAAGCCCGGGTCGGCGGGCCTCGATGCGGATCTTGCGCAAGCTGAACCGGCTCGTGAACTCCTTGTACGCCACACCGAGGGGGCCGGTCAGACGCAGGTTCATCGAGCTGTCATCCTTGTGCGCGAACTGGCGCACCGCCGCATGGCGTCCGAGGCTGACGCAGGAGCCGGTGAGGGCCACATCGAGCAGCTTCGGCTCGGTGCCGGCGATGCGGCTGAGTACCGTGTTCGCCGCCTGAGCACCGAGCGGTCCTGCGGCCTGACAGCTCATTCGCACCGGTTGGCCGGACGGCGCCGCGGCGTCTCCGGTCGCCACGATGTGCTCGTCGTCGACGCTCGTCAGCGTCTCGTCGGTGAGCAGTCGGCCGAGTTCGTCGGTGTGCAAGCCGCTCGACGCGGCCAGCTGCGGGGTGCCGAAGCCCGTGGTCCAGATGGTGAGGGCGCTCGCCCGCACGGTGCCGTCATCGAGCACCACCGCGTCGAATCGCACCTCGCACACCTTCTCGGACTCGAACACCCACACGTGATGGCGCGCGAGCCAGGTCGCGATGTAGCGGCGGCTTGCGACACTGAACGACGCCGCGAGAGCACCGCCGCCGACGAGCGTCACCCGGTGTCCCTGCTCGGCGAGCTCGGCCGCCGTCTCGATGCCGGTCAGGCCGCCGCCGACCACGGTGATCGGGGCATCCTGTGGCAGGGCGTCGACCGCTGCACGGATGCGCTGAGCAGATTCGAGCTCGGCGACGGACACGGCGAACTCGCGGGCACCGGCAACCGACGACGGGATCGACCCGGTGCTGCCCACCGCGTAGATCACGTAGTCGAAGTCGAGTGCGCTGCCGGATGCCAGGTGCACCGTGCGTGCGCCGGTGTCGATGCGAGTCGCCGTGTCGACGACGAGTCGCACGTCGTCGGCGAGGATCGTGTCGAAGCCGACAGTGGCATCCGC
>DASZMW010000347.1:0-3938 GCA_035551735.1 Humibacter sp.
AACCACGGGGGCGTGGACCGCCTGCCCGTCGTCGGGGCCGCGATCGCCGCCGTCGGGCTCGTCGTGGTGCTCGTCGCGAGGCGCGCGTTCCCGCACCGGCCCTGAGGGTGGCCGCCGATCAGTGCCAGTTGCTGATCTGCACGTCGTGCGGATGCGGGGCACCCGCACCGGTCTCGATCAAGGACTTCAGGCTCATCAGGAAGGTCGCCCACTTGGTGCTGCAGTGGTTCATGAACTCGACCTCCTCGCGCCATCCGCGATGGGCGAAGAGCACGATCGTGAAATCGTCTGAGTCGTGCAGGTCGAAGCCGACCGTCGTACCCATCCACTCGGCCGGCCCGTCAACGACCTCCCAGAGCACGCGTTCGCCTGGTGCAAGTTCGACGACCTTCATGTCGAAGCCTCCCTGGAGGAACCGGAAGGCGACGACACCGCCGACGCGATCGGGCTCGCCCGTGGTCTCGCGGGTCCACCAGCCGCTCAGGCCGTCGAGCGTGGTGAGTGCCGCGTAAGCGGCGTCGCGTGAGCTCGGTCGTGCTCCGACGCGGTGAATGATGTCGACCATCGGTGTTTCCTCTTTTCGTGTCGTGCGGGCGCGCTGACGCGCCCCGCGTGCCGCACTCGGGGCGGCGGGTGGGTGTTGTGTCGCGCTCGGTCTGCCGGGTCAGGCGTTCCGCTGGCGCTGGATGCTTTCGGCGATGCGTTTGATACGTCCGAGGCGGGCATCCCATTGGGCGCCGACCGCTTCGAGTTGCGCCGCCGCCTTGGCGAGCTGGGCGCGGTCGACCTCGAAGTGCCGCTCACGGCCGACGCTCGTACCGTGCACGAGGCCGACGGCGTCGAGCACCACCAGGTGCTTGGCGACCGCCTGCCGCGTTATCGGCAGCTGCCCGCTGAGCGTGGTCGACGTGCCGGGCCCATCGGCGAGCAGGATGTCGAGCATCCGTCGCCGCGTCGGGTCGCCGATCGCAGACCACAGCTCGTCGTCGACGCTCGTCGCACTCATGGCGTCGCGACCACTCGCGGTGCGTAGGCGGCCAGCTGCGGGATGAAGCGGTCCCAACCTGCGGCGTGGTCGAGATAGGCGGCCTCGAGCACGGCCACTTCCCACCCTTGCTCGCGGAACCCGACCTCGGTCATCCGCACGGTGGTGCCGCCGCCGGCAGGCGTGAGCTCGAACGTGACGAGGAACGAGTTCGTGCGTACGGGCTCCGCGCCGAGGGGATACGCCCAGCGGAACGAGAACTTGCGCGGCGAGTCGGCTTCGACGACGGTCATCGGAACGACCATGGGATCGCCGCCGTGCTCACCCCATCGCAGTTCGCCCGTGCCGCCGGGAACCGGGTCGAGGTCCGCGTCGTCCGGCCACCACTCACGCAGGTGCTCGGGCCGGCTCACGACCTCGAAAACGATCTCGGGTGAGGCATCCACGTAGATCTCGCGCTCGATGCTGTCGTACTCCACGTCGTCTCCTCGCTATACGCAATCCTTGGTTGCGTATCACTGTACGACGCCACCCTCGGATGCGCAACCCAATGTTGCACGTGCGCGAGGGTCCCCTTCCGCTGTCGCATACGGTCGCCTTGCCGCAACCTTCCCGACCATATCCGACAGCTGAGTGAGCAGAAGTGGCGGATCGCAACAGCTGAGCCAACGGAAGAAGCAGCGGCTACGCCGGCTTCATGGGTGCTGCCGCCAGTCCGCTCTTCGGTGTGATCTCGAACGGCGGGGCCTTCGTGATGAGTAGCCAGGTCGGCAGTGTGATCACGCAGAGCATGGGCAGCAGCGTGAGGTCTCCGGTGAGGGCGATGCCGAGGAACAGTGCGATCCATCCGTCTCGGGTCTCGACCATCACGATGCCCATCGCTCCGCACGCGATCGCCAGCCCGAGCGGCATGCCGGGAATCACGGCGTGACCGAAGAGACCGATCGCAACGCCGATGAACACTGCAGGGAAGACGCGCCCGCCACGGAACCCGGCGCTCGCCGCCACGAGCAGCGCGACGACCTTGACGATGGCGAACACGGCGAGCGTTCCGGCGGAGTACTTGCCGGGGTCGGAGATGAGCTCGCCGGTCTCCTCGAGTCCCTTGAACAGGGTCATAGGTCCGCCGATGATGCCGAGCAGTCCGAGCACCACACCGCCGAACGTCGCGAAGAGCAGCGGATTCCGCAGAGCGTGGAATCCCGAGTGCAGATAGGGGAAGGCGAACGCGGCCGCGATGCCGACTCCCGCCGACAGCGCGGCGACCAGAATGCCCGTGACGAGATCGATCGCTCGTGGCGACCCGTACGGCGCGACGTGGAACGCCAGCGCATGCGCGCCCAGCAGGTGCATCGTCAGAGACCCGGCCGCCGCTGCCGCCACCGGGAGGAACAGCTTGTCCCACAGCGACCCGCCGCCCTTGATCGCCGCGACCGTTCCCGTCAGCACCAGGGCTGCAGCGACCGGTGTGCCGAACAGCGCGCCGATCGTGGCCGACGACGCGAGCAGCACGACCAATGCCGGCGGCACCTTCGTGGCGAAGCGTGCCGCCGCCGCGACCGCCAGCGCGGAGTTGATCGCGATGATCGGGTTCTCCGGTCCGAGGCTCACGCCGCCGGCCAGACCGATCAGCACCACGACCGCGATGCTCGGAAGCGTCTTCAGCGACGGCGGCGGCGAATCGAGTCCGGTCGTCGCGGTGTCGGGTCCGCCGTGCCCCGGCATGAGCCAGAGAACGAGCCCGACCGCGAAACCGGTGACGGTCAGCACCGTGAGGATCCACCAGGGGTTGTCGGTGCCGGTTCCGATGCCGATGGCGTGGGGCAGGTCGTCCCACACGGCGGTCTGCAGCCATCCGGAGAGCAGGTCGAGCAGCCACAGCACTGCGGCGGAGACGACGCCGATGAGGATCGCGGGTATCGACAGCGCTAGGAGCATGCGAACGCTCGGTCCGGCATCCGCGGCCCCCGCTTGCCCGGTCACACCTGTGTCGGCCACGGCTGCCCCCTCGTCAACGACCGGCGGGCGTCGCGCGTCTGGCGACGTTCATCCGGATGCGACACACGGTAAATGAGTGATCCCCGTGCGTGCGCGCCGTGCACCAGAGATGACCTGCACCGGGTGAGATGCGGGCTCATGTCTCACGTCTCGTTGCTGAACACCCCGCCATAACGACGAAGATCGCGACTCGAACCGGATCGCCGCCGCTACGTGGTCCGCGCGAGAGCCGTCGCCTGAGCCAGCAACTGGCGCCGCACGGTGTCGAAGGGTTCGAGGCTGCGCTCGGCACGGCTGAGTGCGACGGCGCCCTCGGCAGCCGCGACCAGCACGGCCGCGAAGCCGGCGGCATCCGTGCGCTTCAGTCCGCCTTGCTTCAGTACGGCGGCGAGTTCCGTGCGCCATGCTCGGAACACAGCGGATGTCTTCTCGAGCAGCTCTGGCGAGTCCGTCGCGACCGTGACGGCGAGGGCTGCGCATCCCGCCGAGAGGTCCGAGCGCGTGAGCACCTCGCGCCAGACACCCAGATAGGCGGATGTAACGCCCCGCGCACTCTTGCCGCGAAAGCTCGTGATCAGCGCGAGTGACCGTTCCCCTGCGAGTTGCACCGCTTCGGTGACCAGCTGGTCCTTTCCGCCAGGGAAGTGGAAGTAGATCGAGCCGCGTGGTGTACCTGTGTACTCGAGAACCGTCGAAAAGGAGGTGTCCTGAAGGCCGCGCTTGGCCAGCAGCACGATCGTGCCGTCGAGCATGCGCGCTCTCGTGTTCCCCGGCATCCGGCCTCATCCTCCCCTCGGCTCATCCTGTGCGCTGCGCTGACTCGTCCTCAAGGCGGTCATCATACCGAGCCGCGATTGCACCTTGACTATGACGCTCGGCATAAGCAATACTCGCATCATATGCCAGTCGTCATAGGAAGAGGGGATGCAGTCATGCCGATGATCGATGTGTACGC
>DASZMW010000348.1:0-2862 GCA_035551735.1 Humibacter sp.
GGTGTCGGTCGATTCGCACCCCCTTGGCCGCCGTCGTACTCTGGTCGCACGCGTACCCGCACCGACACTTCGGCTGCGGGTGGGGAGACGTAGAACCGGGAGCAGCGGAGGGGGCGGATGACCGACATGGACGTCGAACGACGGTATCCGGTGAGTCTCGAAGTGCTGCGCCAAGAGGCCAGGGACGAGTTGGCCGCCGTGGTCGAATTCCGCTGCAGGCTCGGCGACGATCCGTGGGATTTCCTGCCCGATCTGCCGACGGTGGACGAACAGGTGGTGCTGACGCTGCGCGAGGAGACCATCGAGGCGCACAACCTGAGAGAAGCCCGTTCTCGCGCCTATCACCCGTCAGCGCCACGCCAGGACAGGGAGCGGTTCGAGTATCAGCTGCTGCGCCGGGTCGCGCTGGATCATCCCGAACTGTCACTGGCGGTCTGGGGCATGCTCGGCCGGCTGAACGCCGCATAGTCGCCGCGCCCCCGACCAACCGATCGATGACACACTACGGCCGACCGGTCGATCCGCTCCGCATCCGCGCTCGCGACGCTGGAGTCATGACTGAGACATACACATCAAGCCCTGCCCGTCAGGATGCCGAGACCGCACGCCGCGCCGCGTTCCGTCCGGCGGTCATCCTCGTCACCGCCTTCCTCGCCATCAGTGCGGCGATGGTGGCGTTTCTCGCCGTCGTGACCTCGATCGGACTCGGGATCGACATCGCCATCTGGATCCGCTGTTCACTCGTGTTCGGCAGCGCGATCGTGCTGCTGATCGTCACAGTGGGAACGTCGCGTGGTTCACGCGCCTCGTGGATCCGTCTGCGCATCATCAGCCCGATCATCGTGGTCGCCGTGATCGTGATCGTGTCGATTCCCGGGTTCCTGCCCGATTGGGTGCGCATCGAGCAAGCCGTCTGCGGGCTGTTGGTGCTACCCGTGGCGGTCATGGCCAACCTCCCGCGCATGGCCGCTCACTTTCCCCGGCACGCGTAGGGTCGAGTCATGGTCGACCCGCGCTGGCGCAGCGTACTCACGGTCGCGCCGTACGTGGTGCTGGCGCTTCTGACCGCCTTCGCCCTCGCGACACAGTGGGGCGACTGGGGGCAGGTCGTCCCGCAACTCGTGCTCCTCGTCGTGTACGGGCTGTGGGTGCTGACGCTACGCGACCTGAGGATGCCGTGGCGCGACCGGGCGGCAACGGTCGCCGTGTTCATCACCGGCGCCATCGCGATCAACTTCGCACTCGTGCTCTTCGACAGCTGGTTCGCGTTCCTCACCATCGCGACGTTCTCGTTCGCCTACTCGATGGTCGAATGGCCCTGGGACCTTCTCGCTGTCGCGGCGACGGCGGTCGTTGCCGGGTACGCGCAGGCATCCGGCTTCGACGACGACCCGGCAGGCATCGTCGGCAAAGCGGTGGTGATCCTGCTGAACATCACTGTGATGTGCGGACTCTCGTGGGGCCTTCGACTTGCGCAGAAACAGCAGGAACGTGCGGCGACGGATGCCGCGACAGCGGCAGAGCGCTCGCGGCTGGCTCGCGAGATCCACGACACGCTCGCCCAGGGCTTCACGGGCGTCGTGACGCAGCTGCAGGCGGCGGAGCAGGCGCCGGACGAGGAGTCACGACGCCACCACACCGACGCAGCGCTCGCGCTCGCCCGCGACGGGCTCGCCGAAGCGCGGCGCTCGATGCAGGCACTGCGCCCTGCCGCGCTCGAGGCCGGCGGACTGTCCGAGGCGATCGCCGCCGTTGCGCGCCGATGGTCGGAGCGCACGGGCATCCCCGCCGACCTGCGCACCGAGGGCGCCAGGCGAACGCTGCCGACGGACGTCGAGGTGGCACTCCTGCGCACCGCCCAGGAGGCGCTCGCGAACGTCGAGCGCCACGCGCACGCCAACAAGGTCGTCTTGACGCTCCGACACGATGAGCACGGCGCACGCCTGGAGGTACGCGACGACGGGCGCGGCTTCGACGTCACGGCGCAGCGACCCGACACCGTCGACGGCGGCTACGGACTCATCGCCATGCGCGAGCGCATCGAAGCACTCGCGGGCGACCTGGTCGTCGAGACCGTGCGGGGCAGAGGCACCGCCATCCGAGCGGAGGTTCCGGCATGAGCCCGGTGAGACTTCTCGTCGTCGACGACCACCCCGTCGTACGCGACGGCATCGTCGGCATGGTCTCCTCCGACCCCGACATCGAGGTCGTCGGCGAGGCATCCGACGGCGGTGAGGCCATCCGCCTCGCCCTGGGTCTGGAACCCGACGTGGTGCTGATGGACCTGCGGATGCCCGGCACCGACGGCGTCAGCGCGATCCGCGAGCTCGCACGCCTCGGCGTGCCCAGCCGGGTCGTCGTGCTCACCACCTACGACGCCGACTCCGATGTGCTCCCCGCCATCGAGGCCGGCGCGACCGGATACCTGCTGAAGGATGCCCCGCGCGACGAGCTCGTGCGCGCCGTGCACGCCGCGGCGCTCGGCCGCACCTCGCTCGCGTCGTCGGTCGCCTCGCGGCTGATCGACAGGGTGCGCTCGCCGGAGGCGAGCCTGCTCAGCCCGCGCGAACTGCAGGTGCTGGCCCTCGTCGCCGACGGAGCGACGAACCGTCAGGCCGGCGTGCGGCTGCACGTCAGCGAAGCGACGGTGAAGACGCACCTGCTCAGCATCTACGCCAAGCTCGGGGTTTCGGACCGCGCCGCCGCGGTCGCGGAGGGATTCCGGCGCGGGCTGCTCGGCCTCTCGCCGTCTGACTCCCCCGGCGCACGGTGACGAGTCTGCCGATTTCGCGTGGCATTCACGAGCCGGACAGTTTGCGATGATCGAATGATGTCGTGACTGTGCGCACGGCGGAGTATCCC
>DASZMW010000349.1:0-6232 GCA_035551735.1 Humibacter sp.
CCGGTGAGCCTGGCTCGCGCCGCATTGTCCGGCGCGCCTGCACGGGTGCTGGATCGCGTGCTGAAGTCGTGGCCGGTACGCCTGATGGGCAACGCCATGTTCGCACCGATCGTCGCGCTGATCGGGTTCTGTCTGTTCCTCACGCCGTTCGCTGCGGCGCTGCGGCTCGACCCGGGATGGGAAGCGGCGATCACGCTCGGCGTTCCGCTCGTCGGCACGTTGATGGTGCTGCCGATCACGGACAGCGGACTGCTGCGCACGAGCCTCTTCATCACCGCGGAGTTCATGCTCGCGTTCATGGAGCTGGTGCTGGATGCCATTCCAGGCATCCTGCTGCGCCTCAACGAGTCGGTGCTCGACCACGCCTCCCGGGTGGTGGGCACGCTGCCCGGGTGGTTCCCCAACGCGTTGCACGACCAGCATCTGTCTGGCGACTTTCTGTGGTTCATCGCCGAGGTGGCGGACATCCCGGTGCTGATCATCCTGTTCGTGCGATGGATGCACACCGACAAACGCGAAGCCAAGAAGATGGACGAGCTCACCGACGAGCAGATGGATGCCCTCACCGAGGAGCACCTGCGGCGCTATCAGCAGCACTAGCGCTACCGAGCCGGCGCGAAAACAGGCAGGAAAGCGCATACCTCACGGTGACAGGCAAGATCTGCCTGTTCCCACTCGATTTGCCTGTGGTCTACCGGCGTCAGAAGCGACCAGGACGGCCAGCGGCCAGGATGTCCGCCACGACCTCGATACATTCGTCGAGTTCGTTCATGATCTGCTCGTACCCGAACCTGTGAGATCTCATGCCCTTGCGAACGGCCGCCGCATCCCGAGAGCGATCCTTCGCTCGCTGCTGCCTGGACGAATGGAACTCGTCACCATCGGTCTCAACGATCAGCCAGCCGTCGATGAGGTGATCGACAAGGCCGATGCCCGGAATGTCGACCTGCACCTGCACGTGCCAGCCCACCGCGATGGCAGCGAGCCGGAATATGGTCTCGATTCCGGATGCGCTGAGGGGCTCGACGAGCGCTCGCGCGAACCGCAGACGCGCGGGCAGCCGTGCGAAGAGTTCGTCGAGTTGGCGGGCGGAAAGCACACCCTCGTGCAGCGCGCTGTCGATTGAAGCGACGAGGTGCTGATAGCTCACCCTGCCGGCAAGCACCACGAGGGCATCCACAACACCCATTCGCCAGCGGATGCCTTCGGGCCAGACGAACGTGTGCGGATGCACCCGATACTCGCCGTCCCGAAGCGGAGGGAGCCTGCTCGCAGTCCGAGGCGCCGCGACACAGAGACCGGTGTTGTGCGAGACCCACACGCCCATGCTGCGGAGTGCGCTTTCACCGCCGAGAATGCCGCCCAGTTCTATAGCACGGACCGCCTCACGTCGTGCAGTGGGCGCCGCGAGCCAGGAACGTCGCACCGTCTTGGCGAATCCTGCCGCGACATAGTCACGGATCTCGTGGTCGGTGCATCCGTTCTGCCTCAGCTGGGCGCGCGTTGCGAGCCCTTGTAGGCGGACGAGTGTTCCGGCGACGCGGGCCATGTGCTCATCGTGTCCGGGTGCGCGCGGCAGGCATCCTGATCAGTGCCAGATGGTGGAGAACTCTGTGCGATGCGGGCTGTGGACGCGGAGACACCACGACCGCGATGCAGGCAATTCACGTGGGAACAGGCGGAACGTGCCTGTTCCCGCGGGGTAGGCGCTTTCCTGCCTGTTTTCGGCCGCGGGCTGGGCGGGGCCGGGCGGGGCGGGGTGGCTACTTCACTAGGGGGAAGAGGATCGTCTCGCGGATGCCGAGGCCGGTGAGCGCCATCAGCAGGCGGTCGATGCCCATGCCCATTCCGCCGGTGGGCGGCATGCCGAACTCGAGGGCCCGCAGGAACTCCTCGTCGAGCTGCATCGCCTCGTCGTCGCCCTGCGCTGCCAGCCTCGCCTGCTCGACGAAGCGCTCGCGCTGCACGACGGGGTCGACGAGTTCGGAGTATCCGGTCGCGAGCTCGAAGCCGCGGATGTACAGGTCCCACTTCTCCACGACGCCCGGCTTCGAGCGGTGCGCGCGCACCAGCGGCGAGGTGTCGAGCGGAAAGTCGCGCACGAACGTCGGACGCACGAGGCCACCCTTGACGAAGTGCTCCCACAGCTCTTCGACGTACTTGCCTGCGATCGGGTGCGCGACCTCGATGCCGAGCAACTCGGCGAGCGACGCGAGCTCGTTCAACGGAGTCTCGGGAGTGATGTCGGTGCCGCCGGTCCACGGGACGGAGCCGGATGCGACGGCGTGCGTGAGGGCATCCGTCAGGCTCTCGTACATCGAGACGTCGTCCCACTCGCCGCCGAGGTCGTACTCGGTGCCGTCGGCCCACGTCACGACGTGACCGCCTGTCGTGGCCCAGGCGGCATCCTGAATGAGCGTCTGAGTCAGTTCCGCCATCGTGTTGTAGTCGCCGTAGGCCTGATAGGCCTCGAGCATGGCGAACTCCGGCGAGTGCGTCGAGTCGGCGCCCTCGTTGCGGAAGTTGCGGTTGATCTCGAACACCCGGTCGATGCCGCCGACGACGGCGCGCTTGAGGAACAACTCCGGCGCGATACGCAGGAACAGCTCGGTGTCGAACGCGTTCGAGTGCGTGACGAACGGGCGAGCGGATGCCCCGCCGTGCATCGTCTGCAGCATCGGCGTCTCCACCTCGATGTACCCGCGCGAGGCGAAGGTGGCGCGCAGCGACGCGACCGCCTTGGAGCGGTTCACCACGTTCGCCCTCGCCTGCTCGCGCGCGATGAGGTCGAGGTACCTGCTGCGCATCCGCACCTCTTCGGAGAGCTCGTTGTGCAGGTTGGGCAGCGGCAGGATCGCCTTCGAGGCGATGGCCCAGTCATCCGCCATCACCGAAAGCTCGCCACGGCGCGAGGAGATGACCTCGCCGTGCACGAAGACGTGGTCGCCGAGGTCGACGAGCTCCTTCCAGCGCAGGAGCGACTCCTCGCCGACCGAGGCCAGCGAGACCATAGCCTGGATGCGCGACCCGTCGCCTGACTGCAGCACCGCGAAGCACAGCTTGCCGGTGTTGCGCAGGTGCACGATGCGTCCCGCGATGCCGACGAAGACCCCGGTGGACTCGTCGGCCTCCAGCGACCCGTAGCGCTCGCGCAGCTCGGGAATCGTGTCGGTGACGGGGAGGCCGACCGGGTAGGCGCCACCCGCGACATCCGACTCGGCGATCAGGCGCTCGCGCTTGGCGAGGCGCACGGCCTTCTGCTCGCTGATCTCGTCAGCGCTCAGTTCGGTCTCGGGCGTCTCGTCGCTCGCCATGGTTCCTCTTCGTTGTCGTGTTCGGGCGGTTTCGAGACGCACGCCTGCGGCGTGCTCCTCAACCTGCGGTAGTGCGGTAGTGCGGTAGTGCGCAACCTGCGATGGTGCGGTGGTCCGGCCGGATGCCCGCCTCACCCGATCACGACGCTCGCGTTGTCGATGAGTCGCGTCTCACCGACTCGGGCCGCGATCAGCGCGATGGCGGGTCCACGGTAGGAGTCTGCGACGGAACGGAAGGTCTGCGGGTCGACGATGGCCAGGTAATCAAGCCTAACGGTCGCCCCGGAGGCCTCGGACACGGCGTCGACGCGTTCCAGACCCGCCGCGAGCGCGGCCGAGGCGCCGGCCACGGCTGCTGCTGCGGCATCCGCCAGCGCGACCGAGAGCACGACGGCCGCTGTGCGCGCCTGGGCGTCGAGGAACCCGTTGCGGCTCGACAGCGCCAGTCCGTCTCCCTCGCGCACGGTCGGAACCGCCTCGATCGACACCGGCAGGTTCAGGTCGGCGACCATCTGCCGCACCAGGAAGACCTGCTGGGCATCCTTCTGTCCGAACATCGCGAAGTGCGGCTGCACGATGTTCAGCAGCTTGGCCACCACCGTGAGCATGCCGTCGAAGTGCCCTGGCCGCGACGCACCGTCGAAGAGCCCTGCGACCTCGCCGCCGGTGACGCGGGTCTGCGTCGGGCCGCTCGGATACATCTCGGCAGCGGTCGGCGCGAACACGACGTCCGCGAGCTCGTCCAGCGCCTTCAGATCCGCGTCGAGCGTGCGGGGGTAGCGCTCGAAGTCCTCGTTCGGCCCGAACTGCAGCGGGTTCACGAAGATGGAGACGACCACGACGTCGGCGAGCTCGCGCGCTCGGCGCACGAGCGACAGGTGCCCGGCGTGCAAGGCGCCCATCGTCGGCACGAGGGCGACGCTCGCGCCGCTGGCACGGGCATCCTGCACCTCGTCTCGTATGCCGGCGATCGTGTGCACCACACGCGGCTGGGTCATCTCTCCTCCGGTCCTTCGGGGTCGTCGGTGTCGTATCGGTCCACGTCGAGATCGAGGCCGCGGATGTCCCCACCCGCGTCGCCCAGCCCAACCCCGCCGAGCAGCCCCGGCACGTCGAGCACGTCGAGCTCCGTCGGCGCTCCCGCCCTGCGCAGCGCCTCGTCGACGGATGAGCGAACCAGCGACGACAGGTACGCCCCGGGATTCTCGATCCCGAGTCCCGCAAGGATTCCGGATGCCTGCTCCACGATCGAGCGCGAGAACGTGGTCGCCGTCGAGACCGCCTCCGCGTACGCGGCGCGGGCGCCCTCGTCGACGATCACCGGCTCGCCGCCCATCTCGACGACGAGCGCCTGCCCGATCGGCAGCACAGGAGCGGGCGCCGTGACGGCGAAGTAGCTCTCGGCGAGCCTGGCGAGGTCGAGACTCGTGCCGCTGAACACCATCGCAGGATGCAGCGCGAGCGGGATGGCGCCGCGCTGCAGCGCCGGCGTGAGCACGCCGACCCCGAACTCGGGCGCAGTGTGCACCACGAGCTGTCCGGGTTGCCATGCACCCGTGAGCGCGAGCCCGTTCACGAGAGTCGGCAGCTGCGACCCCGGCACGGCCAGCAGCACCAGCTCGGCGCGTTCGATCACGTCGGGCAACGACAGCACGGGAACACCGGGCAAGAGGGCCTCGGCACGCTCGCGGTTCTGCTGGCTCGACGTTGCGATGCCGACCACGGCGTGCCCTGCTCCGGCGAGCGCCGCTCCGAGCACGGGGCCGACGCGGCCGGCGCCGACGATGCCGACGCCGAGGCGTCCCGATCTGGCGGCCATCAGGCATCCTTCCCTGTGTTCGAAGGTGCCGGAGGCGTACGGTTCTGCGCCTCTTCCTCCGCCTTCGCCTCTGCCCCGGCAAACGCGATCGCGCCTGCGCCGGCGAGCGCGAAGAGTTCTTCGGCGGCTCGCACATCGACAACCGGCAGCTTCGCGTGCACCGGTCCGTCGATCAGGTGCACGTCGGCGGATGCCAGGTTGAGGATGCGCCGCACCGGCCCCTGCTCCACCTCGACACTCTGCATGCGAGCGAGCGGCACGAACACGACGCGTCGCCAGACCGCGCCGTGCCGCACGACGATCACGCCGTCGGCGATCGTGTAGCCGGTCTTGCGCCAGGAGAACGGTCGCAGCCATGCGGCCCTCCCCGGCGCGGACGAGAATGCGGACTGGTCGGCGCGAGCCGTCATGCCGGCGTGCGCGATGGCATCCCGCACGACGTCGTCCATGCCGGGCAGAAGAAGCGGAAGCACGCGCTGCACGTCGCGGCGGTTGCCGACCGGCAGGGTCGTGGTGCGGGACTCGCCAGCCGAGTTGCGTCCGCGGGTGTGGCCGGCTGTGTTCATGCGCACCTGCCACCACCCGAACGGACGCCAGGCGAGCGGCTGCAACAGCTCGACCGCGTGGATGCGCCCGGGCGGCACGGTCTCGCTGCTCGTTGTGAGCAGGCCGAAGCCGATGCGCACGCCCTGGTCGCTGCCCGCGATGTTGTAGCGGATCGCCTTGCTGAATCGGCGGATGTACAGTCCGCCGAGGCTCAGAACCATGGGAAAAATGAGGATGATCAGCCAGAGCCGCCCCGTCGCGGCGCCGGCGATCATCGCGGCGACGATGAGCAGCATCACCATGCTCGGGCCGCTGAGCAGCAGTGAACCGGCCAGCCGGCCGGGGTGCATGTGCACGACGGATGCCGGTGGCGCGGCATCCGGATCGAGATCGGCCGGACTGATGAACTCATCGACACGGTCGGCGACGATGTCGCGCGCACCCTCGCCGGTCGCGTGACCCTCTTTATCCCCCCCGCTGGTCGAGTAGCGCCCCGGAACGGGACGCGTATCGAGACCCGGTCCGGCGTCGGGGTCTCGATACGCGTCGCTTC
>DASZMW010000350.1:0-3431 GCA_035551735.1 Humibacter sp.
GACCCTGGCGAGGCGACTTGGCGCGACCATCGCCCGCATCGAGGACGGCGAGGCACCGCCCGTCGGCGCGCTCGACGTGACCATGTACCGCGACGATCTTGCGAAGCATCCGACCAGGACGCCGTCGCCCACCAGCGTTCCCGTGTCGATCGACGGCGCGACAGTTGTGCTCGTCGACGATGTGCTCTTCTCGGGTCGCACCATCAGGGCGGCGCTCGACGCGCTGAGTGACCTCGGTCGCCCGAAGGCCGTGCGTCTCGCTGTGCTGGTCGACCGCGGGCACCGCGAATTCCCGATCAGAGCCGACTTCGTCGGCAAGAATCTTCCCAGCTCAGCCAGAGAGCGCATCAACGTGCGTCTGGCCGAGGTGGATGGCGACGACGCGGTCACGATCGACGGCGGCGAAGCCGAACATGGCGACCGCGACGAGCGCGAGGAGGAGAAGCACTGATGCGCCATCTGCTCTCCACGCGCGACCTCGACCGTGACACCGCCGTCGGCATCCTGGATGTCGCGGAGGACATGGCGGATGTCGCGACCCGCGAAGTCAAGAAACTCCCGACCCTACGTGGCAAGACCGTCGTCAATCTCTTCTTCGAGGACTCGACACGCACCCGCATCTCGTTCGAAGCCGCCGCGAAGCGACTCTCCGCCGACGTCATCACCTTCAGCGCAAAGGGCTCGAGCGTCTCGAAGGGCGAGAGCTTGAAGGACACCGCGCAGACGCTCGCTGCGATGGGCGCAGACGCCGTGGTCATCCGCCACTCGGCTTCAGGCGCCCCGCATACGCTCGCCTCGAGCGGCTGGATCGACGCGGGCATTCTGAACGCGGGGGATGGAACGCACGAGCATCCGACCCAGGCTTTGCTGGATGCCTTCACCATGCGCAAACGTCTGCACGGCACAGCGAGTCGCGGTAAGGACCTCGACGGACTGCGCGTGACGATCGTGGGCGACATCCTGCACTCCAGGGTCGCCAGGTCGAACGTGTGGCTGCTCGACACGCTGGGCGCCGAGGTGACGCTCGTCGCGCCGCCGACGCTGTTGCCGGTCGACACCGATCTGTGGCCGGCCGGGATCGGCTACGACCTCGACACTGCTATCGCGGACGACCCGGACGTCATCATGATGCTGCGCATTCAGGCCGAGCGCATGAACGCTGCATTCTTCCCCAACGCCCGCGAATACTCACGCACCTGGGGACTCGACGCCGAGCGATTGGACAGGCTGCGCCCGGATACGATGGTGATGCATCCTGGCCCGATGATCCGCGGCCTGGAGATCTCGGCCGCAGCGGCCGACTCGCCGCGTTCACTGGTGCGAGATCAGGTCGCGAGCGGTGTCTCCGTGCGCATGGCTGCGCTCTACCTGCTGCTGTCGGGCGATCGGGAGGTCCACTAGTGTCACGCGAACGCTTCTTCATCGAGGGCGCGACGCTCGTCGACGGCTCGAGGGCCGACATCCTGATCTCGGACGGCACCCTCACGGTCGGAGCTGACGCGAAGACCGGGTCGCAGGATGCCACCGGCATCGATGCCTCAGGGCTGATCGCTCTGCCGGGGCTGGTCGACCTCCACACGCACCTGCGGGAGCCAGGCTACGAGCAGAGCGAAACCGTGCTCTCGGGCACGCGCGCTGCTGCTGCGGGCGGATACACGACAGTGTTCGCGATGGCGAACACCTCCCCGGTGGCCGACACCGCCGGGGTCGTCGAGCAGGAACTCTCGCTCGGCCTCGCCGCCGGCTACGCGACGGTGCAGCCGATCGGCGCCGTCACCGTCGGGCTGGCAGGGGAGCGGCTCGCCGAGCTCGGTGCGATGGCGGCATCCAGGGCACGCGTGCGGGTGTTCTCCGACGACGGCATGTGCGTCTTCGATCCGCTGCTGATGCGCCGGGCGCTGGAGTATGTGAAGGACTTCGACGGCGTCATCGCTCAGCACGCCCAGGAACCCCGTCTCACGGCGGGCGCGCAGATGAACGAGGGTGCGCTGTCAGGCACGCTCGGCCTCGCCGGTTGGCCTGCGGTGGCAGAGGAGTCGATCATCGCCCGCGACGTTCTGCTGGCCGAGCACGTCGGTAGCCGGCTGCACGTGTGCCACGTTTCGACGGCGGGATCGGTGGACATCGTCCGCTGGGCGAAGGCGCGCGGCATCGACGTCACGGCCGAGGTCACGCCGCACCACCTGCTACTCACCGAAGAGCTGGTGGCCGGATATGACGCGCGCTTCAAGGTGAACCCTCCGCTGAGGCGCGAGGAAGACGTGCAGGCGCTGCGCTCTGCCCTTGCCGACGGAACCATCGACATCGTGGCGACCGACCACGCGCCGCATCCGATCGAGGCGAAGGACTGCGAGTGGGATGCCGCGGCCAACGGCATGGTCGGACTCGAGTCCGCGCTGAGCGTCGTGCACAAGGCCGTCGTGGAGACCGGGCTGCTCGGCTGGGACGACGTGGCAAGGGTGATGGCGCAGACTCCCGCACGGATCGGACGCGTGGAGCGTGGTCTGCCAGTGGCATCCGGATCCCGTGCGGACCTGGTGCTCTACGACCCGAACAAGACCGACGTCTTCGACGTCGACCGACTGGCAGGCAAGGGCGTCAACTCGCCCTACCTCGGCCGCGAACTGCCGGGGCGCGTGCGCTGGACGTTCAACGGCGGAACCGCGACCGTTCGAGACGGGAATCCGATCGCGACTGACGAGGCCGCCTCGCTCGCCAAGGAGAGTGAACAGCATGGATAAGCTCTGGCCGACCGCGATCATCGTGGTCCTGGTCGCACTGATCTTCGTCGGCATGTGGCGCGGCTGGCGACGCCGTGCCGGCCGCGACTCGGCACTCGCCGTGCCGACCGTACTGGATGTCCCCGGCGAGCTCCTGCTCACCGTGCACGCGCTGCACGTGGCGAGCACACATCACGACAAGCCGCTCGATCGCGTGGTCGTCCCAGGGCTCGCGTTCCGCGCGAACGCCACCGTCGCCGTCTCCAAGGGCGGCCTGACGATCACGGCGCAGGGTGAGTCCAGCGTTGCTATCGCCGCATCGGCGATCCTCGGAATCGGCGCGGCGACCTGGACGATCGATCGCACCGTCGAGCGCGACGGGCTGATTCTGCTGGCCTGGCGCACGGCGCCGGCGGATGCCGACGGCACGGTACTCGACACCTACCTGCGCGTGACGGACCCCGACGAGCGGCGACGACTCATTACGGGCATCCGCAGCATCATCGGCGCCGACAGCGGCGCAACAGTGCCCACCGACGACACCTCCGGAAGCGAGGCCTGACATGGCAGACGAACAACAGCCAGACGAACAGCTGGCCGACGAGCAGCAGACAGACGAGCAGCAGACGCCAGAGCCCAACGCGCCGGAGGTGACGTTCTCCACACCGACCGAGGCCGCAGCCGCCGCGCGTCGCGAGCCTGCAGTACTCG
>DASZMW010000351.1:0-1820 GCA_035551735.1 Humibacter sp.
GTTCGACCCAGACCGCAGAGCGGCAGCGGGTGCCCGAGATCCGGAGGCGACTAAGGGGAGACGGAAAGGAACAGGAACGCCGCGAAGATCACCAGGTGCACGCCGCCCTGCAGCTTCGTCGCCCGTCCAGGCACGATCGTCAGGATCGTCACCACGATCGAGAGCAGCAGCAGCACGATCTGGGTGCTGCCGAGTCCGAGCACGAGCTGACCCGGCAGCCAGATGGATGCCACGGCCACGGCCGGAATCGTCAGCCCGATGCTGGCCATGGCTGAGCCGAGCCCGAGGTTGAGGCTCGTCTGAATGTGATTGCGCTGCGCCGCCCGCACCGCCGAGATGCCTTCCGGCATCAGGATCACGAGGGCGATGATCACACCGACGACGGACTCCGGCAGCCCGAGGGCAACGACGCCGCCCTCGATCGACGGCGACTCCAGTTTCGCGAGGCCGACAACGGACACCAATGCGACAAGCAGCATCACCACGCTGAGCAACGTGCGTCCGCGTGTCGGCGGTTCGCTGTGGTCGGACTCGTCGTCGTCATCCGTGTCGTCGAACGCGGAGGCATCCCGAGTCTCGAGGCCGGCCGTGTCGTGCACAGGCAGAAAGAACTTGCGATGAGAGATGGTCTGCGTGATCACGAAAAGCACGTAGAGCGCCAGCGACGCGATGGCGGCGAACGCCAGTTGCGTCGGTGAGAAGCGCGGTCCGGATGCCTCGGTGAAGTCCGGCAGCACGAGGCAGAGCACGGCCAGTGTCGACACCGTCGCCAGCGCCGCACCTGACCCTTCCGAGTTGAAGCGCACCGTGCCGAACTTGAGCGCCCCGACCAGAATCGCCAGCCCGACGATGCCCGTCGTGGTGATCATGAACGCCGAGAACACCGTGTCGCGAGCGAGGGTCGCCGCGTGTTCGTCGCCACCGGCGGAGAGCGTGACGATGAGTCCGACCTCGATGACGGTGACCGCGACGGCGAGGATGAGCGATCCGAACGGCTCGCCGACCTTGTGGGCGATCACCTCGGCATGCTGAACGGCGACCAGCACGGTCGCGATGAGCACGACGGCGAGCACGATCGCCAGGGCGATTCCCGGCTTCGACCCCCACGAGAACACCAGAATGATCGCTGCGATCACGGGGATCGCGACGGGTATCCACTTGCCGATGCTCCGAAGGGCGGTCACCGTTCAATCATGTCAGGCGCTTCCGCCACGCATCCGAGAACAGGCAGAGAAGCGCTTTCCCCTCGGCAACAGGCACATTCCGCCTGTTTCAACGCGATTTGCCTGCTTTCGCGGCAGCGCAAGAATGGTCCAGGACGATCGGAGCGAACATGGCAACCCGCAGTTGGCGAACCCTCGACCCCGGCCAGGTGAGCAGGCTCGTGGTCTTCGACGTGGCGACGGGCGAGACCTCCGTCGTGCACGAGAGCACGGATGCCGTCTTCGAGGCCCCGAACTGGTCCGCCGACGGCGCATGGCTGGTCTTCAACCAAGACGGACTCATCTACCGTGTTCCGGTCACCGGCGGTGACGTCGAGCACGTTCCGACCGGCGAGATCGACAGTTCGAACAACGACCACGTGCTCTCGCCCGACGGCCGCTATCTCTACGTCTCGGCGGAGGACAAGCACGTCCATCAGGTCTCACTGGACGATGGGACGACCCGTCAGGTGACGCACGACCACGATCGTCCGTTCAACCACTACCTGCACGGCATCTCGCCCGACGGCCGCACCCTGTCGTACATCGGCCTTGAGCCGCTCGTCGCGAACCCCGGTGCCGGCACGCCCTCGCTCACCAACGTGTTCACGATCGGCG
>DASZMW010000352.1:0-4423 GCA_035551735.1 Humibacter sp.
ACGAACATCCAGCACGCCAGCCAGTGGACACCGGGCATGGTCGCCCTCCTCGGCGGCGGCGCAACACTCGGCATCGCCGTGCAAGGTCTCATCCTTTTCGTGTTCTGGCGTCGCGTCGGCCTCAAGTTCCGCTTCGATTTCAAGTGGAGGGGTGTCGACCTCGGAAGCGCGGGAAGGGCGGCCGGCTGGACCTTCGCGATGATCGTCGGCACTCAGATCGCCGGCGTCGTCGAGACGAATGTGGCGAACACGGTCGCGAAGTCGGGCTTCGCCTCCGTAACGGTCATGGCCACAGCGTGGCTCATTTTCATGCTCCCGTTCTCGATCGTCGCGGTCTCGATCGTCACGGCCTACTACACGCGCATGGCCGAGCATGCGCGGGCGGGCGACATGGCCTCGTTCCGCTTCGATTTCTCGACCGCCACGCGCACGATTTCTGTTCTGATCAGCTTTTTCTCCGTCGCCATCATCGTCGCTGCGTATCCCATCTCCGTGGTCTTCACGACCACCTCGTATTCCCAGATGGGCAACGTGCTCATCGCCTACGCGATCGGCATGATCCCGTTCTGCATGCTCTTCGTGGTGCAGCGCGCCTTCTATTCGCTCGGCGACACCCGCACTCCTTTCGTCTACACGGTGATTCAGACGGTGATCGTGGTCATCGGTGTGATCGGATGCCTCTTCATAGCCCCCGAGTTCCGCGCGATGGGCATCGCGCTCACGGTGTCGATCGGCGGAATCGTGCAGGCGGTAATCGCCGCAGTGCTTCTGCGTCGCAGGATGGGTCGTCTCGACGGCCGACGCATCGTCCGCGGGCTGTGGCGATACCTGGTCGCCGCGATCGTCGCCGGAGCGTTCGGCCTCGCCGTCCTCGCGCTGCTCGGCGGCGTCTCCGACGGCTTCGCGGTCTCAGGCAAACTCGCCGCGATCATCTCGATCGCGGCCATCGGCATCGTCATGCTCGTGGTGTACGCAGGCATGCTCAGGATGCTCCGCACCGAGGAATTGGATGTCGCGATCGGCGCCCTGCGCGGTCGCATTTCGCGGCGCTCGGGGCGCTCGGGCGGCGCGGAATAGCATCCGCCTACACTGTGTTTCACACCACAGTGAGTGCTTTTCCCGCGGGTGAGGCGCTTGCGAGGCGCATCGGCGCAGCAACTGAAGGAGTGCACGTGCGGCAGATCATCATCATCGGGTCCGGCCCTGCCGGGTATACGGCAGCGATCTATGCCGCCCGAGCCAACCTCGAGCCGCTCGTGATCGCGAGTTCGGTCGAAGCCGGCGGAGAGTTGATGAACACCACCGAGGTCGAGAACTTTCCCGGCTTCCCCGACGGCATCATGGGCCCGGATCTGATGGCTAAACTCCAGGTCCAGGCCGAGAAGTTCGGTGCAGAGGTTCTGTACGACGATGTCGTCTCGCTCGACCTGTCGGGGGATGTCAAGACCGTTCGCGTCGGCAGCGGTGAGACGTTCGAGTCGAAGTCCGTCATCTTCGCGACGGGTTCCGCCTACCGCAAGCTCGGCCTCCCCGAAGAGGAGCACCTCTCAGGACACGGCCTGTCGTGGTGTGCCACCTGCGACGGATTCTTCTTCCGTCAGAAGACCATCGCGGTCGTGGGCGGCGGAGACTCCGCCCTCGAAGAGGCGACGTTCCTCACGCGCTTCGCCGACAAGGTCTACGTGATCCACCGTCGCGACTCGCTGCGGGCATCCAAGATCATGCAGAACCGCGCGTTCGAGAACGACAAGATCGAGTTCGTCTGGAACAGCGAGGTCGCCGCGATCAACGGAGAGGGCGCCGTCAACGGCGTCACGCTGCGCAACACCGTCACCGGTGCAGCCAGCGACCTTCCGCTCGAGGGCGTGTTCGTGGCGATTGGAAACGACCCCCGCACCCACCTCATTCATGGCCAGCTCGACCTCACTCCGGCCGGCACGATCGCCGTCGACGGCCGCAGTTCTCGCACGAACCTGCCAGGCGTCTTCGCCGCGGGCGACGTGGTCGACCCGACATATCGCCAGGCGGTCACCGCCGCCGCGAGTGGGACGGTCGCCGCCCTCGACGCGGAGCACTACCTCGCGGCACACGAGCAGGAAGAGCTCGAAGCTCTCACGCTCGCCAACTGAATACCTCCGGGCGATCGATCGCCCGGCAACAAGACCGATAGAAGGAGAAACACATGTCCACCGCCAAGTCCGTCACAGACGCAACGTTCGACCAGGACGTTCTGGGGTCAGAGAAGACGATCCTGGTCGACTTCTGGGCCGAGTGGTGCGGCCCGTGTCGCGCGGTGTCGCCGATCCTCGACCAGATCGCGGCCGAGCACTCGGACAAGATCGAGATCGTCAAGCTCAACGTCGACGACAACCCGCAGACCGCGGCGAAGTACCAGATCACCTCCATCCCCGCGATGAAGGTGTACCAGGGCGGCGAGGTCGTCAAGACCGTCATCGGCGCCAAGCCGAAGCCCGCCCTCGAGGCAGACCTGGCCGCCTACATCTCGTAGGTCGGTCCAAGGCTTTCACGCCCGTCCGGCTCACGCCGGGCGGGCGTTTTTCTATACCCGCCAACGGCCTCGGCGCCCGTACCCTCGGCCTCCGCGGCCGGTGCGGGCATCCATCAGGCATCCCATAGCATGGAATCCACGCTCAGAACGGAATGACACGTGATCGAAAACGGCCGCCAGCACGGCACTGGCAACAATCTCGACCCCTGGTATTCGCACTACGCGCAGCGCACGGCCGGCCTGGCCGCCAGTGAGGTTCGAGCTTTGTTCGCTGTCGCCTCGCGGCCGGAGGTGGTGTCGTTGGCGGGTGGGATGCCCTACGTGTCGGCCCTGCCCGAAGACCTCGTTGTCGGTGCGATGGACAAGGTCATGCGGGAACAGGGTGCGGTCGCCCTGCAGTACGGCTCCGGCCAGGGCGTTCCGCTCCTTCGCGAGCAGATCACCGACGTGATGGCGCTTGAGGGCATCAGCGCCAGCGCCGACGACGTCATCATCACGACGGGATCGCAGCACGCGCTCGAACTCTTCGCGAAGCTCTTCATCGATCCGGGCGACCTGGTGCTCGCAGAGGGCCCGAGTTACGTGACGGCACTGGTGATCTTCAAGTCCTACCAGGCCGAGGTCGACCACGTGCCGATGGATGAGCACGGGTTGATTCCCGAGGCGCTGCGCGAGCACATCGCGAACGCTCGCGCCATCGGCCGTCGCGTGAAGTTCCTCTACACGGTCCCCACGTTTCACAATCCCGCCGGTGTCACCCTCACGTGGGAGCGCAGGCTCGAGATTCTCGAGATCTGCCGCGAGAACGGCATCCTGGTACTCGAGGACAATCCTTACGGCCTGCTCTACTTCGGCCAGAAGCCGCCGGCAGCCATGCGATCCGTCGACGACGAGGGTGTGGTCTACCTCGGAACGTTCTCCAAGACGCTCGCCCCCGGGTTCCGCGTCGGCTGGGCGCTCGCACCGCACGCGATCCGCGAGAAGCTCATCCTCGCCAACGAGGCCGCCGTGCTCAGTCCAAGCTCGTTCACGCAGCTCGTCGTCTCGCAATACCTTTCAGAGGCCGACTGGCGCGGCCAGATCGATTCATTCCGCGATGTCTACCGCGAACGCAAGCAGACGATGATCTCCGCACTCGAGGAGCACCTGCCCGAGCTGAGCTGGACCGATCCGAACGGCGGATTCTACGTGTGGCTGACGCTGCCCGAAGCGCTGGACTCCAAGGCGATGCTGCCGCGCGCCGTCACAGAACTCGTGGCCTACACGCCCGGAACTGCGTTCTACGCCAACGGTGACGGCACGCAGAACATCCGTCTCTCGTTCTGCTATCCGACACCGGAGTCCATTCGGGTCGGCATCCGCCGGCTCGCCAACGTCGTGAACGGCGAGCTCGACCTGCTCGACACGTTTGCAGGCACCGGCTCACTTCGCCAGGAACGCAGCGCTGCGAACACGTTCCCTCCCACCGACCTCCGCTAGCACGCCCGAGAGAAGCGCACCGATCATGACCGATTTCGAACGCCTCAATGTGCTCGTTCTCGCTGGCGGCATCTCCCACGAGCGCGACGTCTCATTGCGATCGGGCCGCCGCGTCGCTGATGGCCTCGCCGCGCACGGGCATCGCGTGACCGTTCGGGAGCCGGATGCCTCGCTGCTGACCGCGATCCGCGACATCCGCCCCGACGTGGTGTGGCCAGCACTGCACGGCGCGAGCGGCGAGAACGGCGCGATTCGCGCGCTGCTCACCGCAGCCGGCGTTCCGTTCGTCGGCGCCGACGCCGAATCGGCCCGCCTCGCATGGCTCAAGCCGGTCGCTAAGACCATCGTGGCCCGCGCCGGAGTCGATACGCCGGCCTCAGTGACGCTCCCGACCGAGACCTTCCGCGAGCTCGGTGCCGTGAGTGTGCTCGAGGC